>CAJWMX010000473.1 GCA_913043805.1 uncultured Acidobacteriota bacterium
TCGAGCAGGCCGCCACGCCGCGCCCGATGATGATCGACGCGATCGAGCGACTCCGAACCGCGCGGATCCCGGTGAACGACGCCCGAGTCGTGGGCGGCCTCCAGCGCCGCGGCAATCTGGGTGGCAATCGGCTGCACCTGCTCCAGCGGCAGGGGCCCCCGGGCGATCAAGTCAGCAAGGGTGGGCCCTTCCACCAATTCCAGGACCAGTGCCTGAGTCTCGCCATGCTCGACCATGGCGTGGATCTGGCCGATGTTCGGATGGTTCAGAGACGCAAGGACTTTGGCTTCCCCTGGAACCGCGCAAGCCGTGCGCCGTCGGCGACGAACGCTTCGGGCAGCACTTTCAGGGCAACGGCCCGGGCCAGGGTCGCATCGCGAGCGCGATACACTTCCCCCATCCCGCCCGCACCGAGCAGCTCACCGATTTCGTAGGTACCGATCCGGGTTCCAGCAGCGAGCTCCCTCATTGGTCTGTTGAGCAGGCTGCCTGTGTCTGAACGCTAGTCGCGACGGCGTTTCCACCGAGCCAGCAGGAGCGTCGTCAGACCCAGAATGACCTCGTCGACGAACGGGATCGGGTCGGGCACGAACAGGTCGGCCAGGAACAGCCCTCCGGCCAGCACGAACAGCTGCCACGAGCGCAGCCGGTCGAGCCAGCCGACGAGGCCTCCCCTATCGGACATGCTTGCGGTAGAAGCCGAGCATGCGCGACCAGCAGGTGGCCGCCGAGGTCGCGTCGTAGACCTCGTCTCTGGTGTCGTTGAAGAACGCGTGGTCGACACCCTCGAATACAGTGATGTCAGCCGACTTGCGAGCCGCCTGCAGATCCGCCTCGAGCTGCCTGGCGGCGGCGGGTGGCACGAACTCGTCCTTCTCGGCAAAAAACCCGAGCACCGGGGCCTGGAGCGCCGTCAGGTTGGGCTTCACATTTGGGTGAATGCCATAAAAAACCACGCAGCCGCCCACCGACGCGTTCTCGCACGCGGCGTAGAGCGACAACTGCCCACCCATGCAGAAGCCCACCGTGCCGACAGTGTCGCTGGTCACCTCGTCGCGTCCCAGCAGAAAGCTGATCGCGCCCGACAGGTCGTTGGCCGCGCGGTCGATGTCGAGGGCCATCATCAGCTTGCCGGCGTCGTCGGGGCTGGACGTGCTCTCCCCGTGGTACATGTCGGGCGCCAGCGCCACGAACCCCTCGGCCGCGAACCGGTCCGCCACATCCCTGATGTGGTCGACCAGACCCCACCATTCCTGGATCACGATGACCCCGGGACCGCTGCCACACTCGGGCACCGCCAGGTAGCCGCTTCCGGACTTGCCGTTGACAGGAAACTCGACCATCGAACCGGACATGACTGGATCACTCCTCCGTGTATGAATCGCCTCGCGGGATGTGGTTCTACCCTATCACCGCCCCGAAGGAGCGCTGCCCGCGGCGGCTTCGAGCCGCACGAGCTCTCCCTCGGCGTCGTAGTACCCGATGCTCCCCTCACCGTCGGGCGCTACCCCCATCACCAGACGGGGACGGGTGCCGTCACCCAGGTTGACCACCGCGGTGCCCTGGACGGCGCCCATCGCCACCCGCTGGGCACCGGACGCATCGTAGAGCGAGACGAACGGCGCACCGTCACTGCCCACCGACAGCCCGATACCCCGTTGCCCCGGCGCACCCAGCAGGTCGATGCTCGGCTCACCCTGCAGGCTCACATTCGGCCGGCCACCTGGCGCCAGCATCGCCTGCAGCCGTGACTGGCCATCGTGCGAGAGGGCCACCAGCGGCGTGTCATTGATCGTCCCCAGTGTGACATTCCGGCCCCGAGCGTCGCCGAGCGTCAGCGAGGGCGCCCCCCCATCCAGCGTCGCTTCGAGACGTGGCGCCCCAGTCGGGTCGGTGAACTGCAGGTGCGGGGTCCCGTCGGGATCGACCCCGATGAAGCCTCGGCGCTCCCCGGTCGTCGAGTAGAACGCCAGGGTCGTCCGGCCCGTCTCGTCCGATGCCGACAGCAGCGCGCGCAAGGTACCGGCGCCGTCCACGATGTTGATCTGGCTGGCGGTCACCACGTCGGGGCCCTGCGCCTCGACCGGGCGGGTCAATAGCGCCGAGGAGATCGCGCCGCCGGCCATCGAGCCCACCAGCACGAGCACCGGGAGTGTCAGAGTTTCCTTCGACATGTCCTGCTCCGTTGTTCTGGCCGACCCGGTCGGTCAGGCCTCGTCAGTCGCCGAGAAATGGCGCCCGCGGGTTTCCGGCCCCAGCCAGACGAAGGCGGCGACGAGCACGCCGGACACCACGATACAGGCCGACATCGCCGAACCAGTGGTCATCCCGCCATCCTGGAGTTGTCCCAGGACGAACGGCGTGGCCGAGCCGACGGCGGCGCCCACGTGATAGGTCAGCCCCGGCCCCACACCGCGCGCGGCCGTCGGGAATCGCTCGGTCAGGTAGGCGGGCGCCATACCCCAGATGCCGCCGCCGGTCGCCCCCATCGCTATCGACCCGAGCAGCAGCACGGTCGTGCTGGTCGAGCCCAGGAAAATCGGCACGGTCGCCACCCCGGTCAGCGCCGCGAGCGCCACCGCGCCCCGTCGCCCCAGCACACTTTCGGATGCCCGTCCCCAGAAGGCAATGCCCACCACGGCAGCCGCGTTGAACGCCACGACGTACCGCAGCGGGTCGAGGCCAAGATCTCGCAGGAACGTCGGATACCAGAACGAGATCGAGTAGTAGGAGAACATGAAGGCCGAGAGCAGCAGCGAGCTCTGCACCGTCACCCAGAGCAGGTCCCGTTTGAAGAGCCGAAGCACGGAAACCCGGTCTTCCAGCTCCTCTCCCCCGCGTTCCTTCAGCAGTCGCTGTCGTTCCTCCCAGACCGGGCTCTCGTCCACGACCCGGCGAATCCAAGGTACGAGAAGCGCCGGGAGAACGCCGGTCCAGAACATCACCCGCCACCCGAGCGACGAGCCGGGGTTGTCGCTGAGGGGGTCGGCCATCCCCTCGAACAGCGGGAAGACATACGAGAAGGTGAACGCCGACAGGATGTAGCCCCAGTACCAGCCACCCTGAAGTAGGCCAGACGCCAGTCCGCGAAGCTTGGTCGGCCAGTGCTCGATCGCCAGGGGCATCCCGGCCGCCCACACCCCGCCCATGCC
>CAJWMX010000474.1 GCA_913043805.1 uncultured Acidobacteriota bacterium
CTCTCCGGACAAGACGCCCTACAAGACCCACCTGTCGGCGTCGTTCGCTCATCAGCGTCTGCCCAAGGGCGAGAGCGCAGGACTCTACTTCCACCTCAGCCCGACCGAGCTCTGGATTGGCGGCGGCATGTACGCGCCCCAGACGCCGCAGCTCCACCGGATCAGGGAACACCTCGCTACCAACCTCCGCGGCTTCCGCAGCCTGGCCGACTCGCCGGCGATCACCCGCCTGGGCGGAGTGCGTGGGGAACGGCTGCAGCGGGTACCGCGCGGCTTCCCGAAGGACCACGAGGCAGCCGACTATCTCCGGCTCAAGCAGTATCTGATCGGTGACGAGCTAGACGCGAAGAAGGCACTCAGCCCCCGGTTCTACGACATGCTGGTCCGACGCTTCACCACCATCGCACCCTTCATCCAGTTCCTCAACGCGCCGCTGGAAGCGGCGGCGCCGTTTCGCCGCTAGCCCGTATCCTCGGCTTGGTCAGACCCACGGCGAACCCGACCCTGGTCGGTCTCGTCTAAGGGGTCAATCAAGGAGGCCCCATGTCCCGCACACTGACGCTTTCGGCGCTGACCGTGTCGGTCACCATCCTGACTGGCTGCGGTATTCACGCTGGCGAAGCCGGCATCTCACTGAACCATGGACGGGAGGCTGACGCGCCATTCGAGTGGACCGGACAGGTGGCCGATGGCCAGTGGTTGGAGATCAAGGGCGTGGGCGGCGCCGTAAACGCCGTCCCGGCCAGTGGAGACACGATTGCCGTCACCGCCGTGCGCCGCGGGCTGCGGAACGACCCGAACGAGGTGGAGATCGTGGTCGTCGAACATGGTGACGGCGTCACCATCTGCGCCGTGTATCCGTCGTCCGGTGATCGGCCGAACGAATGCACGCCGGGTGAGGCAAGGTAGCGTGTCCGGCGCAACGACGTGAAGGTCACCTTCGACGTGGAGGTGCCGAGCGGCGTGCGCTTCGCCGAACGGATGGTGAACGGCAGCGTCCAGGCCGACGACCTCGACGCCGACGTGCTGGCCCGGACCGTGAACGGGCGTATCCGGCTGTCTACGGCGGGGCATGCCCGCGCGAAGTCGGTCAACGGCTCGATCCAGGCGACCATGGGCGCACGTGCCCTGCCCGACGACACCGCGTTCGAAACGGCCAACAGCAGCATCACGCTGGAGTTGGCGCCATCACTCGGGGCCGAACTGGATTTGCGGGCCGTCAACGGACGGATTCGCGCCGAGATGCAGATCGAGACCACCCGATCATCGAGGCGACGGCTGCAAGGCACGCTAGGCAACGGTGGCCCCGCGCTGAGGCTGAAAACCGTCAATGGCAGCGTCACCCTCAATTAATAAAAGTCTCGGGAGTCGGGCGTGGCCTTGGTATGCGTGAAGTCGTGGAAACGTTCGGCGCGTACTGACGTCACGCCGTCTTGCAGTTGCAGCACTCCTTCCACCAGGAGAAACGGTCGCTCGAGGATGGTGACCCGTTCGGTGGCGAACACATCCGGCTTGACAATAATGTTCGCCACGCCAGTCTCGTCCTCCAAGGTCAGGAACACAAAACCCTTCGCCGTTCCCGGGCGCTGACGGGTAATCACGTTGCCCGCCACCCGGACCCGGCGGCCATGGCGCCCCTGCGGCAGATCAATCGCCCGCAACACGCCTCGCAATGCCAGTTCCTGACGCCTGAAGGCGACCGGGTGGGGCCCAATCGTCACCCCAGTACCGGCATAGTCGGCCACCACCCGCTCTTCGGGCGTCATCTTCGGCAGAGGCGACGCGTCTCCACGCGTCGTCTTCTTGTGCTGTCTTCTGCCTTTTGACTGGCTCCCCTTGAACAGCTCGCCAGGATCACGCACCGCGCGCTCGACCTGCCAGAGCGCGGTCCGCCGGTCGTAGCCGAACGCGTTGAGCGCGCCAATCTCGGCCAGGGTGGCCAGTTCGTCCCGCCGCAACCCGATGCGCTCGATCAAGTCCTCAACCGAGCTGAACCGCGCACCTTCGGCCCGCGGCAACGTCGGCACCCAGTCAGCCGCACACAGGCTGCAGAACCCCCTGGCACGCGCGGTGTCCTGATCGACGACTTCGACCATCGACGGGTCGTCGCACCCACACTTGGGGCATACCAGCTCCGTTTTTCTTCTGTCTTCTGCCTTTTCTATTGCCTTCCCCTGCTCGGCACGGAGGCCCGTCACATAGCGCAGCCCAAGGCGAATCGCGCCATCCGACTCGACGGTACAGTCCCAGTCCGAATGCTGTACATCGATGCACGCAAACCGGACCCCACGGCGCTGGGCATCCTTCACCAGGGTGGCCGGATGGTAGAACCCCATCGGCTGGTTATTGAGCAGCGCCGTGTAGAACGCCGCCGGATAGTGCGCCTTGAGATAGACGCTGGCATAGACCAGCAACGCAAAGCTCGCGGCATGTGACTCGGGAAAGCCGTACAGCGCGAACGACGTGATGGCGCGCACAATCTCGTCAGCCGGCGCTCCCGTGATGCCGCGAGTGGCCATCCCCTCGCGCAGCGACACCTCGATCTCGGTCATCCGACGTTCCGACCGCTTGAATCCGAACGCCCGCCGTAATTCCTCCGCCTGCCCCCCCGAGAACCCGGCCGCCACCATCGCCACGCGCAGCAACTGCTCCTGAAACAGCGGCACCCCAAGCGTCCGGCGCAGGATCGGTTCGAGCGAGGGATGGGGATACGTGACCGGCTCTCGGCCAGACCGGCGCTTCATGTAGGGGTGCACCATCTGCCCCACAATGGGACCGGGTCGAATAATGGCCACCTCCACGACGATGTCGTAGAAACATTTCGGCTTCAGGCGAGGGAGCGTGGCCATCTGCGCGCGCGATTCGACCTGAAATACCCCTATGGTGTCGGCGCGCTGCAACATCTCGTAGACGGCCGGATCATCGGGGGGCAACCGGGCCAGATCCACCGCCCCTGAGCGATCCGACCCACCCCAATCGCGATTGATCAGGGCGAACGCCTCCTGCAGGGCGGCCATCATCCCCAGGCCGAGCAGATCGACCTTGACGATGCCCATGTCGGCGCAGTCGTCTTTGTCCCACTGCACGACGACCCTCCCAGGCATGGTGGCGGGTTCGAGCGGCACCACTTCGTCGAGCCGTCCCTGGCAAAT
>CAJWMX010000475.1 GCA_913043805.1 uncultured Acidobacteriota bacterium
CATCCGTCGAGATGCTGTTTAAGCGCCGTCCGGCGTCGCGGATGGAGGCGGTCATCGTGGTCCGCTTCGATCCACCCTCGAACCGTCCGGCAGCGAAGAGCGGTTAACCTCATGGTTTCAGCTCCTGACGTAGCGACTGGCGCGCTCGCGCCAGCCTGGATTTCACCGCGCCGGTGGTCACGCCGAGCGAAAAGGCGATCTCCTGATAGTGCATGCCGTGCAGCTCGTGCAGGATCACGGCGGTGCGCTGGTCGAACGGAAGCCGCCGGAGCGCCTCCCACAAGCGGCTACCAAGCTCCTTCCGGTCGAAGGCCCGGGCCGGCGAGGTGGCCACTTCCGAGGCGGCCGGTTCCGTTCCGTGCGCCATGATGACATCGAGCGACACCTGGTCCGACCGGCGTCGTCGCTACCAACGCTGGCGGTTGCGGGCCTGATTGATCACGATGCGGTAGATTCAGGTCTGCAGTGCCGAGTCGCCTCGGAGCCGGCCGAGCGACCGGAACACGGTGAGAAAGACGTCCTGGGACAGGTCGAGCGCGTCGTCGTGGTTGCCCAGCAGCTGGAGCGCCAGGTGGTACACCATCCGCCGGTGCTCCTCGACGAGCTCCTGGCACGCCTGCGGGTCACCATTCGTACAGCGTTCGACCAGGGTCGCCTCCGAGCCGGTCGTCTCGGACCATGGAATGGCGCGCGCTGACTTCACCCTGTCCTCCGTGTGGGTTGCGAGTCGAGTATCCCTCGAATCGCCCCGGGATCAAGCAGACATCATGCTGATATCTGGTTGGACCCCGGCCGGGCCAAAAGGTGTCGGTCAGTGCTACCATTACCCGATCGGTTCCATTCGAGATTGTCGAACGGGGGGAGTAAGGATGCGATTCGGAGCAGGAATGTGCGCGTTGGGGCTCGTTGGCATGATGGCGGCCTCGGCTCAGGCTCAGTCGGATGCGGTGAAGCGGACGTCACACGGCGACCCGGATATCTCCGGTATGTTCACCTACCGCACCATCACGCCGCTCGAGCGACCGGCGGCGCTTGAGGGGAAAGAGACCCTGAGCACCGAAGAAGCGGCCCAGTTCGAGGCCTCTGAGCGCACCCGGCTCAACCGCGACTTGTTCGACCCAGAGAGCGGAGCGCCGAGCGCCGGCTATCAGTCCCGCGCCGAGGGCGGCGTGCTGTCCTACAACGAGTTCTGGTACGAGCGGGGCATCGAGCTCACCAGTGACAAGCGGACCGCGCTCATCACCGACCCGCCAAGCGGCCGGTTGCCCTGGAAGCCCGAGGCACGCGAGGCGCGTGCCGTGCGCCGGCTGAACCTTCGCAACGGCTTTGCCGACCACTACACAGACCGGAGCCTGGCCGACCGCTGCCTGCTGGGCTTCAACTCGGGGCCGCCGATGACCTCGGGCGCCTATAACAACAACGTGTTGATCGTGCAGACCCCGGGCTACGTGACCATCTTCAACGAGATGGTGCACAACGTGCGGATCATCCCGATCGACGGCGGCGAGCACGGAGAGATTCGCCAGTGGGTCGGCGATTCCCGTGGGCACTGGGACGGCGACACGCTGGTCATCGAGACCGTCAACTTCCGGGGTGAGACCGCGGCTCGCGGATCGAGCGCTGACACGCATCTGATCGAACGGTTCCGCCGACTGGACGACGACACGGTGGCCTACGAGTTCACTTTCACCGACGAGAACAACTTCACCCAGCCGTGGACCGCCTCGATGCCGCTCCGTCGGACCGACGAGCCGCTGTTCGAGTACGCTTGCCACGAGGGCAACATCGGGATGCACGGCATCATGGCCGGCGCCCGTCAGCTCAATACCCAGAAGGTCACGAGCACCCGCTAGTTTCAGGGAGAAGCCCCGGCCGCCATCGGTGGCCGGGGCGCCCGCTTCCGAGAACGCTGGTCGTTCATGGACTGGTCCTCTTTCTCGGATTTTCTTCGCGTCCGTTCGGACGAGCTGCTCACCACAGACTTCAATCAGGTCCGATTCGGCGATATCGGCCTGTCGTATCTCCTCGCGCTGGCGATTGCGGCCGTCGTTGGGGTGACGCTGCTTCGGCTCTGGGTGACCAATCGTCGCCATGCCCGTGAGCACTCGGGGCATCAGATTGAGCCGCGCCATCAGCGCGGGATCTGGGGCAAGACGTTCTACAACCTGCCGAAGGTGCTGCTGGGGCTGTCGCTGGCGACCCTGTTGGTGGCGATGGCCGACCCGTATCTGACCGCGACCGAGGAGGTGGCCGGCGACATGGAGTCGCGGGTCCGGATCGATCTGGTCGATACGTCGCTCTCGATGGCCTGGGAGCTGCCAGGAACCGGACGGTCACGGGCGGAAGTCGCGCGCCAGGCCCACCTGCAGTTCCTGGAGATGCGCCAGGACAAGAACGACCGGGTGTCGCTCTGGCTGTTTTCGTCGTATCCGTACATGGTCGATGACTTCGTCATCGACGACGAGCTGTATTTCTTCCAGGTGATGGACGCCCCGTTCGCCATTGTCCGGATTCTGGCGGCGCAGTCGGGGACTCCCATCGACCAGCAGTTCGTGCCCGACGACAAGGTGCGGATCGTCGAGAGCGAGGGGAACACCAACATCGTACGGGCGCTCCAGTCGGTGCTGCGCCATTTCGACCAGGACGCGGCGGTGATCGCCAATGGGGCGCTCCCGGCGCGCGCGCTGCTCATCGTGACCGACGCCGATGTCGACGAGATCCCCGAAGCCGAGTTCATCCAGCTGAACCAGCGGAACATCGTGCCCTACATGATCTTCATCAACGCCCAGGAGCCGGCCTCGTCCACGGCCCGGTCGGGCCTGTCCCAGCAGATGGGGAACAGCCAGGCGCTGATCGAGATGATCCGAGCGTTCGGCGGAGACTACTTCGACGTGACCGACGCTGACAGCCTAGCCCGCGCCTACGAGGCGATCGACGAGGCCGAGACCGTGTCGGTCGAGCTGTCGCACCGCGCGGTGCGCGTGCCGATCTACGGCCGATTCCTGCTGATCAGCATGGCCCTGCTCATGGTGGGGATCCCGGCGGGATTTCTGGCGGAGCTGATCTTCGGGACGCACCCGTGAGGGCGCGGGCGGTTCTCGTCCGCGCCAAGCTTCGGGCTCCAAGCGTCGGGCGTCGGGCTTCAGGACGG
>CAJWMX010000476.1 GCA_913043805.1 uncultured Acidobacteriota bacterium
CCGACACGTGGGTCTTGTAGGGCGTCTTGTCCGGAGAGAACCGGGTGTCCCGGTAGATGCGATACATCGACCTGGGCGATGCGACGAGGTTCGGGGCGATTCGTGGGAAGTCGACCGCCAGTTGCTCGATGACGGCGAGCATCGGCGCCTTGACGTGCGCCTCGTAGTCGGACTTGTGCGCGTTGAACCATTCCCGCTCGTTGTGTCGTTTCAGCGCCCGAAGGAACTTGAGGGTGTCGGCGGTAAACCGAGGGGGCGCGGTGGCCATCGGGCGAGTATACGGCCAAGCGGGCCGCTGAAGAATGAGCCTGCGAACTAGACCCAGCGGACGCGGGGTGCTTCGTCCCAGTCGAACTCGTCGAGTCGGTCGGGTCCGAGGCGTTCGACGATGTCGAGCAGGCGGTGGGCTGAAGCCAGGAGGTCATCTACGTCGATGCCCTGACAGCTCGGGGCGAACGGACGCAGGTAGCCGGATCCGCGGGTGAGCATGTAGACGGCGCCGTGGTGGTTGCGGCGCTGGATGTGATACATGGCCACGCCGATCTGCAGGATGCCTTGATAGAGACGTCGTAGTGGCCGCTGCTCTTCTCGCCACAGGTCTTCGAGCGTCTCGTGCTGTTCGAAGAAATCGCCGCGGTTGAACTGCTCGATTCCCTGGCGAAGCAGCGCCGGGATCGGTTCCTCGCAGGGGCTGGTCACGGGCGCGATTATACGGCCCGGCAGGTCGCGCTCCGACTGGTATGATGCAGCGGCTTTTCTGGTCGCAGTGACGACGACCGCAGACGACAGGACGGTGGCGGCGTGGGTGAGATCTATCTTCCGAAGATCAAGCGGAAACGGTCCCAACTGCACGGGTGGGGCGTGTTCGCCGAGGAAGGCCTCAACAAGAACAAGCGGATCATCAGATACGAGGGAGAGAAGATCTCCTCGAAGGAGAGCGAGGACCGCGAGGACCGCTATCTCCGTCGCGGGGAGATCTGGTGTTTCCGTATCAACACGCGCTGGGTCATCGACGCGAATGTCGGAGGCAACCTGGCGCGCTTCATCAACCACTCGTGCACGCCCAACTGCTACGCGAACATCATTGATGGGATCATCTGGATCATCGCCGGCAAACGGATCGAGGCGGGTGAAGAGTTGACCTACGACTACCACACCGATGGGGACAAGGAGATTCCGTGTCGGTGCCGGCCCGGCTGTACCAGCCGACTCTAGCCAGTAGGTGACATTGTGCATCTGGTCTATCTCCACGGGTTCGCCTCGTCCCCCGAGTCCTCCAAGGCGGTGTTTCTGCGGGACCGCCTGGCGGCGATCGGTGTGCGGCTGCACTGTCCGGATCTGAACGCGCCGGAGTTCGCCACCATGACGACCACGCGGATGGTCGAGCAGGTGGACGCGTTGGTGCATTCTCTCGACCCGGGACCGGTGCCGCTGCTGGGGTCGAGTCTGGGGGCGTTCGTGGCGGTGCATGCGGCCGAGCGCGACGGGCAGCGCCGTCGGGCGGGTACCGCGGTTCGCACGCCGATTGAGCGCCTGGTGCTGCTTGCCCCCGCGCTCGACTTCGGCCGACGTGGAATGACGGGTCTAAGCCCCGCTGAGCTCCAGGCGTGGCGCGATCGGGGCGTCCTGGAGATCGAGCACTACGGCACCGGCGGACGTGTGCAGCTTCGCTACGACCTCTACGCCGACGCTCAGCGGTACGACAGTTTCGCCATCGAGACGCTGGTGCCGACCTTGGTCCTGCAAGGCACGCAGGACGATATCGTCGACCCCGCCATGGTGGAGCGATTCGCGGCCGACCGGCCCCAGGTCACCCTCGTCATGCTCGACGACGACCATCAGCTCAAAGCCGACCTGGACCGCCTCTGGGCCGAGGTGGGAGCGTTCCTGGAGATCGCGGCGTCCTAGCGCCCATGCCGGAGACCGCGCTGTCGGTCGTCATCCCCGTCTATCACGACGCCGAGCCGCTCGGCCGGCTGCTCGCCACGCTGCCGCCCGCACCCGGGCGTCAGCTCATCGTCGCCAATGGCGACCCCGATGATCGTCAGCTGGTCCCTCTGCGTCAGGCGCGGTCCGACGTGCTGTGGGTGGATGGCGTTCGGGGCCGTGGCGCGCAGATGAACGCCGGGGCGGCCCGTGCCCAGGGGCGCTGGCTGCTGTTCCTCCACGCCGACGCGTCGCTGCCGCCCGGGTGGGAGCGCGCGCTCGAGACCGCCGTGGCGCGCGGCTGTATCGCTGGGTGTTACCAGCTCGCGATCGACGCCGCCGGCTGGCAACCGTGTCTGATCGAATGGGGCGTGCGGCTACGCGTTCGATGGCTCGGTGTGGCCTACGGCGACCAGGGCCTGTTCGTCGAGCGGACGCGGTTCGAGGCGCTGGGGGGCTATCGGGAACAGCCGCTGATGGAGGACGCCGATCTGGTGCGACGACTGCGGCGCGCCGGCCGTTTTCATCGATCGGGCCTGAGGCTGACGGTATCCGCGCGCCGTTGGCAGCGAGACGGCTGGTGGAGGCGGACCGGCGGGAACCTGTCGATTCTGGTGAGGTATCTCACAGGTCAGACCCCGGAGCGGCTTGCCGCGTCTTATCCGGTATGGAGCGACCGAGAGAGGTCGGGTTCGGCGGAGCGAACGCGGGACACCGGCCCAGGGCCGGCGGCTGGACCGCCGGAGTCCCGTTGACAACCCGCGTGGCGGGAGGCGACCATGAGCCGGGGGCTGGTGTGCACCGGCCCTCGTCGTGAACCAGCAACCGTGCGGAGAGACAGATGCTGATCAGGCAGGCCCCGGCTATCCGTTCGTCCGAGATCACCCCCGAGCACCTCTACCGGAATCGTCGGCAGTTCATCAAGGCGACCTCGGGCGCCGCGCTCGGTGCCGTGGCGGGGGCGTCTGTGCTCGGCCAGTACGACGGGACCGTTTCTGCCCAGCAGGACATTCCGGACCTCGTGAAATCCGAGTTCAGCACCGACGAGGAGCCGAACTCGTTCGAGGACATCACGACCTACAACAACTTCTACGAGTTCGGGCTCGACAAGGGGGACCCCGCCCGCTACGCGCACGAGATGTCGATTGACCCCTGGTCGGTCCGCGTCGAGGGCGAGATGAACCGGCCGGCGGGCGACGTTCCGATCGAGGAC
>CAJWMX010000477.1 GCA_913043805.1 uncultured Acidobacteriota bacterium
GCCTTGGTCAACAGGCGTCAGCTTCGACACGTCCACCCTCAACCTCGCGGCCGCCATCGACCAAGCCCGCGAGCGGGTCGTCTTCATCAACACCGCCAGCGCCAGTGCGCCGTTCCTGCGTCACTTGTCCCGGCCGGGGCGCACCGTGATTACGGCCACCGAGTCCGCGGCGCAGCGTTTCGAGACGCAGTTTCCCGAGTTCTTCGTCGAGGCGCTGGCAGATCAGGCTGGGGACGCGGACAAGGATGGCGCGGTCTCGGTGCTCGAAGCGTTCGAGTACGCCAGCCGCGGCGTGCGGGAGTGGTATCGACAGGCGGGGCGCCTGGCGACCGAACGAGCCCTGATCGATGACACCGGCGACGGGCGAGGTCGCGAGGCGGACGCGCCGGGGCCGGACGGACTGATGTCGGCGCGTGTGCTCCTGGGGGCGGGGCCGGTGCGCGACGAGGCGGAGCGGGATCCGTCCGTCGCGCCGTTGGTCGACCGACGAGAGCAGTTGCTCGAGGAGTTGGCTCAGCTGCGCGCCCGACAGTCCTCGTTCACACCCGACGCCTACGCCGACGCGCTCGAGCGCCTGTTGGTCGAGCTCTCCACCGTGTCCCGGGACATCCGCCGCCGCGTCGGGAGTGACTGACCCGTCAGTCCGGCAGGGTAGAATCTCCCACCGCATGCAGTGCAGCCAGTGCCAGACCGAGATCGATGAAAACGCGCTCATCTGCTTCCGATGCGGCGCCGCGACCGCGGCCCGCGCGCGCGAGCCGGTGGCGGAAGCGAGCGGCAGACAGCCAGTCGGGCGGTGGCTCGTCGTCGCTGTCGTGGTGGTCGTCGTTGCCGCCGTCGCCTGGTGGGTTGGCGGCTGAGCGAGTGCGGTATGATGCCCTCCAGTCCACCCTGACCGCTCATCCGGCGCACCCATGTCGCAGGCTAGGCTCGAAGTCAACGATCAGCTCGGCCCTCGGGTAGTCGAGATCTCCAAGGACCCGTTCGTCATAGGACGGCGGGCAACCTGCGATCTGCACCTGCCCAGCGGCGAGGTGTCTCGTGACCACGCGGAGATCGTGAGTGCCGACGGAGCCTACCAGCTTCGTGACACCGGTTCCCGCTATGGCACCTTCGTCAACGGCGAGGAGGTCAAGGAGCACACGCTCGTCCACGGCGATCGGATCAAGCTCGGACGGAGTGGCGGCGCCGAGATGGTGTTCCGCGCGTCGGCTATCGGCGAGATGCATCAGGTGGCCGTGCTCCTCGAGGGGCTCCGCGCGCTGAGCTCGGGGAAAGTGCTCGACGAGGTGCTGGCGCTGGTGATGGATTCGGCCATCGCGGTCAGCGGCGCCGAACGCGGTTTCATTATGCTGGCCGGCGAGAGCGAGGGCGACGAGCTCGAGTTCAAACTCGGACGGTCGCGAGACCGAGCGACCCTGCCGGGGAGCCGATTCGAGACGAGTCGGAAGATTCCGGAGCAGGTGTTCCGGACCGGCGAGTCGCGGATCGAGGCGGACCTGCTCGACGGCGACCTGGCCGATCAGCATCTTGGCACCGTCGCGCTCGGGATACGGAACGTTCTTTGCGTCCCGCTGCGACTGGTGCGCTATGTCGAGTCGGCCGACTCGACGACCGAAGATCGACGTATCGGCGTGCTCTATCTCGATAGTCGCGAGAAGGGCACCCTGATGACCGACGAAACCAGGGCGACGCTCGATACCCTCGCCGCCGAGGCCGCCGTCGCGATCGACAACGCCCAGCTCTATCGCGACGCGCTCGAGAAGGCCCGTCTCGACCAGGAGATGGCCACCGCGGCCCAGATTCAGCAGGCGCTGCTCCCGACTCGCAGTCGCGCCGGCGCGTTCTTCGACGCCGCGGCCGAGATGATGGCCTGTCGCTCGATCGGCGGTGATTTCTTCGATTACATGGACATGCCGGACGGGCGGTTCGGTTTTGCGCTGGGAGACGTGGCCGGGAAGGGGCCGCCGGCCGCGCTCCTGGGCGCGCTCCTGCAGGGAAGCCTGGCGGCCCAGACCGCGAGCACATCAGGGCCGGCTGACGCCCTGAGCCACGTCAACACGGCGTTGATGCATCGGGCGATCGAATCCCGGTTCGTCACGCTGTTCTATGCGATGCTCACGCCGGACGGCGAGCTGACCTTTTGCAACGCCGGTCACAATCCGCCGTTTCTCGTCGGTGCCGACGGGATCAAACGTCTGGAGACCGGTGGGATGCCGCTGGGACTGTTCGAGGGAGCGCCGCTCGAAGAAGAGACGGTGCGGATGGCGCCGGGCGATTTCCTGGTCACCTTCTCCGACGGGGTGTCAGAGGCGCTCAATCCCGAGGGCGAGGAGTTCGAGGATGCCCGGATTCTCGAGAGCATCAAGGGATCGGCCGGGCGTGACGCCCAGAGTCAGCTCGAGCATCTCTTCGCCAGTGTGAACACCTTCACCGCCGGCGCGGTACAGAACGACGATGTGACGGTTCTCGTCGTCAGCTACCGTGGTCCGGATTCGGCCGACCCGGCCTGACCCACCCCTCGCGTCTAGGAACGGGCGTCAATCGGCACGAAGTCGCGCTCGTCCGAGCCGGTGTAGATCTGTCTCGGGCGCGCGATCTTCCGACTGGAATCGCTGATCAGCTCCTCCCACTGCGCAATCCACCCGGCCGTTCGGCCAATGGCGAACAGCACCGGGAACATCGCAGGGTCGAAGCCCATGGCCTGATAGATGAGTCCCGAGTAGAAGTCAACGTTCGGGTAGAGCTTCCGTGAGACGAAGTACTCGTCTTCGAGGGCGATACGTTCCAGCTCGAGGGCCACGTCGAGCAGCGGGTTGCGGCCCGTGATCTCGAACACCTGGTCGGCCGTTGCCTTGATCACCTTCGCGCGTGGGTCGTACGACTTGTAGACCCGGTGGCCAAAGCCCATGAGCCGCCCTTCGCCGTTCTTCACGCTCTCGACGAACTTTGGCACGTTGTCCACCGTGCCGATCTTGTCCAGCATCCGGAGCACGGCCTCGTTGGCGCCGCCATGCAGTGGGCCGTAGAGGGCGGCGGCCGCGCCGGCCAGCGAGACGTATGGGTCGGCGTTCGAGCTGCCGATGTTCCGCATGGCGCTGGTGCTGCAGTTTTGCTCGTGATCGGCGTGCAGG
>CAJWMX010000478.1 GCA_913043805.1 uncultured Acidobacteriota bacterium
ACTTCCTGCTGCTCGATCTCTACTACCTGGTGTATGACCCGCTCTATCGGCTGGTAGACACCTGGCCGCTGGCTTGGCAGGCCGCTCGCGTCGGACTGGCGGTCGTGGTCCTGTTGCCGCCCGCGTTCCTGATGGGTGGAACGCTGCCGATCCTCGGTCAGCACCTGGTACGGCGGTCTGGTGAGCTGGGTCGCACCGGGTCCTGGCTGTACGGCGTCAACACCGCCGGCGCCGCGTTCGGCGCCTTCGTGGCCGGCTTCTATCTTCCGGCGACCCTCGGCTTTGCCGGCGCCTATGCCGTGGCGATCGGGCTCAGTCTGCTGGTGGCTCTGGGGATGTGGGCGTTGTCAAGGTCGACGACGGCGCTTCCAGCTGACCCGCCCCGGAAGGAAGCGCCTCGGAGTGCGGGCACGCCGACGTCGCTTCCTCGGCTCTGGTTTGCCGTAGCCGGGGTGTCTGGCGCCCTCGCGCTCGGACTGGAAGTGCTCTGGACCCGGATGTTCTCGCAGGTGCTGCAGAACTCGGTCTACACCTTTTCCACCATCCTGGTGGTGTTCCTCGGTTCGCTCGCCGCCGGCTCGGCGCTGGCCAACCGGCTGTGTCGGTTGTCCGCCCCGCCTCTCCGGGTGCTCTGGGTGTTGCTGACTCTTTCGGGGTTGGCCGTGGCCGCTACGCCCTTTGTCTTTTTCGACCTGAGTGACGGCCTGCGGTCGTTGAGCACGGGAAGCGGATGGTCCCTCTACATCGTCTCGATCTTCGTCAACACCGGGCTGCTGCTGGGCCTGCCGGTGATGCTGCTGGGAAGCGTGCTGCCGTACCTGCTGAGGGCGGTCGAGGGCGCTCGAATGGCGCCGGGGACGCTGATCGGGCGGTTGAGCGCCGTGAACACGGGTGGTGGGGTCCTGGGGTCGCTCCTGGCCGGCTTTGTGCTGCTGGAGTGGCTGGGGCTCTGGAACAGTGTCCGACTGGCCGCATTGTGCTACCTGCTGGCCGGCTTCTTCTGCGCCTGGCAGGCCTCCTCGCGCCGCTGGGTGCCGGCGGCGACGCTCCTTGCCGGCGTCGTGCTTCTGAGCACCTGGCTCGATGCCTCGAGGCTGCCTCTGGTGTACATCGACGCGGAGCGAGACGAGCAGGTGCTGGCGTCGTGGGAAGGGGCTGACGGTGTCGTGGCGGTGGTCGAGCGAGATACCGGTCTACGGATCAAGGTGAACAACTTCTACGCTCTCGGAGGCACGGCAGCGCTCAACCATGAGCAGAACCAGGCCTTGCTGCCGCTCATGCCCCATCCCGCGCCGGACTCGGTGTTCTTTCTCGGCCTCGGCACCGGGATCACCGCCGGCGCGGCGCTGCGGCACGATACCGAGCGCGTAGTGGTATGCGAGTTGCTGCCCGATGTGATCACGGCGGCCTCGTCGTTCTTCAACGATGCGGCCACCCGGCTCTTCACCGACCCTCGGGCCAGCGTGCTGCCGTGCGATGGACGAAACCACCTGCGCGGCACGACAGATACCTACGACGCGGTGGTTGCCGACCTGTTCATTCCGTGGCGGGTGGGCGTCGGCAGTCTCTATAGCCGAGAGCATTTCGAGGCGGTGCGCGAACGGCTTAATCCTGGTGGCATCTTCGTACAGTGGCTGCCGCTCTACCAGGTGACCCGACTCGAGTTCGAGCTCGTAGCGCGGACCATGCTCGACACGTTCGAGCAGGTCACACTGTGGCGCGGCGATTTCTTCCCCTCGAAGCCGATCGTGGCGCTTGTAGGAGCGCCCAAGTCGAGCCGGCTCGACCGTGACGCTATCGTCAGGAACGGCCGGCATCTGGGGCAGGGCCGGACGCTCTCCGAGATGGCGTATCTGGGTGTCACGTTGCCGTTCTATGCGGGCAATCTGACCGCGGCCTCAGAGCTCATTCCTCCGGGCCCGATCAACACGGACGACCGGCCCGTGATTGAGTACGTGGCGCCGGTGAGCCACCGGAACCAGCGCGCCGGGACGACGAGCTGGTTCACCGGCGTCGAGTTGGTCGGGTTCCTCGACGCGCTGGAGCGGGTGGCGCCACCCGAGGCGGATCCTCACCTGGCCGATCTCAGCGAAAAGGAATGGAGATTGGTGTCGGCCGGGCACAGTTACTACAAGGCCGCGGTCGCCGATAGGTTGGGTGACGAGGAGGCGGCAGACGCGCACTTTCAGCGATTCGCCAGTCTTGTGCCGTTCGAGTTTCGACCGAGTGTCGAGGACGCTGAGGTGTACTCCGACTTCGCCCAGTGAGCGATCGGGTTCACTCGGGCAGGCTGAAGACGAAGAGCGTATTGCCCGCGCTGGGCCGGATCTCGGGCGTGATGGCGAGCTGCGCCGAGGCCTGGGCAGCGCTGCCGGTGCTGACCGCTACATACTGCCGGCCGCCGGCGCCGTAGCTGATGGGGTAGCCGGTGACGGCCGGCCCCAGGTTGATCTCCCAGAGCACGTCGCCGGTGTCCTGATCGAGCGCGCGGAATCGGCCCGCCACGTCCCCACCGAAGACCAGACCGCCGCCCGTAGCCACCAGCGACCAGGTGGCCGCCCGTTGCTGGTGCACCTAGGTTCGCTCCCCGGTCTCGGCCGACACGGCGTAGACGGTTCCCAGCAGTTCGGTGCCCGGCGCCAGTTGGTGACGAGCGGCCAGCGCATAGGTCGCCAAGCCGCCGGTCAAGGTCGACAGCATGCGCGCGCAGGTGTTCCGCATCGGGAAGAACATCCGGTTCGTCCGGGGGTATAGGCTCCGGCCTGCCAGCCCCGACCGACGTCACCCAGGTCCTCCGGAAGATTCCGGCGGTGCTCCCAGATCAGGTCGCCGCTCGCCGCATCGATCGCGTGGATGACGTCGTTCGGGTTCGGCATATAGAGCACGCCCTGGTGGCCAGTGGATTACCTTGCTGGTTGCCCCGGTTCATCGCGCGCGTCCAGACCATCCTCAGGTCGGAGACGTTGTTCTTGTCGATTTGGTCGAGCGGACTGTAGCCCCAGCCATCGAGCGTGCGGCGCCATATCAGCCAGTCTTCGGGAGCGGGCGTCTGGAGCATCGCGTCGGTCACCGGGACGAACGTGTCGTTCGACGCCCCGGGTTGCGCCTCGGCCGAGGTCAGACCGAGGG
>CAJWMX010000479.1 GCA_913043805.1 uncultured Acidobacteriota bacterium
CGGGACGGCGGCACCTATCAGGGGCAGTCGAATGGGGCCCAGGTGGAACAGCGGCTCGAATCCGAGGGTAGGCTCGACCCGCTGCGATTGGCCGAGACGGAGCCGGTGCTCTTTGTCCTCGTCTACTACGTCGGATTCGGTGGACTGTTAGATTGACGGTCTTCGTGAGGAGAGCACGATGACTCTGCGACGAGCAATGATGGGGGCGGCGTGGCTGATCTTCGCAGTCCTGTTGGTCCCCGTGCCAGGGCTGGCCCAGGCGACGCCTCAGGCGGTGTTCGTCAGCGCCATCGACGATGGGCGACCGGTGCTGGATCTCGAGGCGAACGAGTTTCGAGTCCGCGAGGAGGGCGAGTCGCGCGAGGTGCTCCTGGTGAACCGAGCCGAAGTGCCGGTGCAGGTAGCCATCCTGGTCGACGATAGCTACGGCGTCACCAGCAACCTGGGGCATCTCCGCCGCGGGCTCGAGGAGCTGATCGATGCGCTCCCGGACGCGCAGATGAGCACGGTGATCGCATTCGGCGATCAGCTGCGGACGTTGATCGACTTTACGCAGGACAAGGACGAGCTGAGACGGGTGGTGGGGGAGTTCGCCCAGTTCTCCGAGACCAGCTGGTATCTTCCCAACGCGCTGGCCGAGACGGCCGCCGACATGTGGGACCGTGGCGCCGTGCGTCCGATCATCGTGCTGGTCACCTCGGAGGGGGCAGCCGCAACAACGGCGCGTGTACGGCGGTTCCGGCAGGGCGACGCGGTGGTCTCACCGCGCGGTGGTCAGGGCATGGCCTATGACCGCGTGCTCGAGATCCTGCGCGACACCAAGGTGGCGGTGCACGCGCTCGTCGTCCGCGGAGCCGGCATGGCCAGCCTGGCGGACGGGTTTGGTGGAGATCCCGGGACGCGCGGGCTGTCTCAGGATACGGCTGGCGATCGTGACCGCGCCTCGCTGCTGGAGGAGCTGCCGCGAGTGACCGGTGGCGGCCGTGAAGAACTTGGCGCCACGTCCGCCCTGGCGGAGATGCTGGATCGTATTGGCGACGAGATCAGCAACCAGTACTTCGTGGTCTACGCGCGCCCCGCCGTGCTCGTGCCGCCCGAAGAGATCGAGGTCAGCGTGACTCGGCGAGGGGTGAACGTACGTAGCACCCCGGCTCATCCGGTTCTCTTGCAGCCGCCGCAGTAGCCGGCTCGAGGTGCCGTGATTGCGGCTGTTGAGGACCCATGCTATCGTGGGCGGGATGTCTACCCGGTGCAACGGATCAACGAGCTCGCAGCGACGAGCCCTGGTCTGGCGCGCAACGTTCGCCGCGATTCTCGTCGCGGTAATCGGTCTAGCCGCGGTCTCTACTGTCTGGCACGTCGGACATGAGGCCGACCAGGACTGCGCCGTCTGCAAGCTAAGGCATCAACCGCTCGCCGATCTGGCGGATAGGGTGGCGTCCGTTCGCCCTGAAGTCACCGCATCGGTCAGCCAGTCGCTCCAGACCTGGGTGCTCGAAGGCACTCGGGTGATGGTTCCTGCCCGGGCACCGCCGCTCTCCTGATACACCCACTCGTTTCGTCTGTTTGCTGCACCCTGCGCCAGGGTGGCTGATGTCGTGCGCGTCCGAACGCACGCGCTCGGTCCGTTGCGCGGTGTAGCTGGGTACGTCTTTGTGTCGAGGAGAAATGACGATGAAGGAATACCTTGCCAGGATCCGGGTGGTCCTGACAGTGGGGGGCCTCTTGGGCCTCCTGGTGACGGCGACGAGCGCCCAGGAGGGTGCGGTGGTCCGTGGACAGATCACGTTCGCGGATGGCGGTCCGGTACACGGTGCGGTGGTGTTGGTGGTCGGCACCCGAGGAGTCGGGCTGTCCGACGATCAGGGCAACTTCGAGATCACGAACGTTCCACCGGGCACCTACGAACTGCTGGCTCAGCGGGAGCACCTGACTGCCTCACGGCAGGAGTTCACCCTGGCGGCGGGGCAAACTGTCGAGGCCAACTTCCAGCTCGAACTGTCGGCGGTCCATGAGGAACTGACCATCACGGCGACCGCGGGCGGGCAGGAGACCGCGTTCGAAGCGTTCAACTCCGTCTCCACGCTGGACTCGTTTGAGCTGATCGGAGATCCACAACCTACGCTGGGTGATGCGCTGCAGAACGAGCCGGGAGTGGCGAAGCGGAGCTTCGGTCCGGGTTCGGCTCGGCCGATCATTCGCGGCTTCGACGGCGACCGGGTGCTGATCATGCAGGACGGGATCCGGACCGGCGATCTGAGCAGCCAGTCCGGGGACCACGGCGTGTCGATTGACCCGAACGGTCTCGAGCGTGTGGAGATCGTGCGTGGGCCGGCGACGCTACTCTATGGCTCGAATGCGGTGGGAGGCGTCGTCAATGCCATCACGCCTCACGAGGCGTATCACGACTCGTTGATTGAAGGGACACGAGGGCAGTTCAGCTTCGACGCAGGGTCAGCCGATGGGCAGGCGGGCACGAATGCCAGCATGCAGCACGCGCAAGGCAATGTGCTGTTCTGGGCCGGCGGTGGTGGTCGGCGCTCCGGGGACTACAAGACGCCGATCGGCACCATCGAGAACTCGGCGTCCGAGCTGACCCATGGGCGAGCAGGCGCCGGCTACTTTGGCGACCGGGCGTACTTCAGTGGCGGCGTGACGATCGAGAACGGGCGCTTCGGTGTTCCGTTCGCCGGCGACTTTCACGGCCACGAGGAAGAGGAAGGCCACGACGAGGATCACGAAGAGGAAGAGGGCCACGACGAGGATCATGACGATGAAGAGGAAGGACACGAGGAGGAGCTCTTCGTGGACATCGAGTCTCGCCGCCGGGTGGGACGCTTCGACTTTGGCCTGCGGAATCTGAGCAACCGCGTCGTCGAGGGCGTGCGCTTCGTCTTCAACGTGATCGACTGGGAGCACGACGAGATCGAGATCGACGAGGGCATCGAGGAACTCGGCACGGCGTTCGACAACCGCACCTATGTGGGTCGGGTGGAATTCGAGCAGCGTCAGTCCGAGCGTCTGTCCGGGAAGTTCGGCGTCTGGGCGCAGGCGCGCGACTATGTGGCCGCCGGCGCCGAAGCGCTCGCCGTTCCCCCAGAAGACCTTGAGCGGGACG
>CAJWMX010000480.1 GCA_913043805.1 uncultured Acidobacteriota bacterium
CCGGCAGGCGCGTCGCGGGCTCGCGTCTCGACTGCAGCTCATCCGTGGCGACATCCGCTTCCTGCCCTTCGCGCCGGAGAGCTTCCGGCTCGTCATGGCGCCCTACGGGGTGCTGCAGTCGCTGCTGCGTGACCGGGACCTGAGGGAGACCTTGCGAGCGGTGCGGACCGTTCTTTGCCCGGGTGGCAGTTTTGTCATCGACCTGGTGCCCGATCTCAAGGACTGGCGCGAGTACGAGCAGCGGGTGAGCATGCGTGGTCGACGGCGAGGGAGCCGAACCCACGTGACGCTCATCGAGTCCGTCCGTCAGGACGCGGACCGGCGCCTGACCCACTTCGACCAGGAGTTCATCGAGCGACGCGGGAGACAGGCGACGACCTATCGCTTCTCGCTCAGTTTCAAGACGCTTTCGGTGCGACAGGTGGTGGGCCGGCTGCGGCGGACGGGTTTCACGCTACAGTCGATCGCGGGCGACTACCAGGGCGGCGCGTGGCATCCCGACGCCGAGACCTGGGTGATCGTCGCCACATGATAGAATCCGGCCCACATCGACCTCTCTTTCCTTGAGGGAGCCCTGCCATGTCCGGCCATTCCAAATGGCATTCGATTAAACACAAGAAGGGCGCAGCCGACGCCAAACGCGGCAAGCTGTTCACCCGCATCATTAAAGAGCTGACCGTGGCCGCCCGTGACGGCGGAGGCGATCCGGATATGAATCCGCGCCTTCGCACCGTCATCGCCGACGCGAAAGCGGCGAACATGCCCGCCGACAACATCAAGCGGGCGATTCGGCGCGGCACCGGCGAAGAGCCGGGCGTGAGCTACGAAGAGGTGACCTACGAGGGCTACGGCCCGGGTGGGGTGGCGCTGTTCATTGAAGTGCTCACCGACAACAAGAACCGCGCGGTTGGCGAAGTCCGACACGCTCTGACCAAGCATGGAGGCAACCTCGGGTCCTCGAACAGCGTCGCCTGGATGTTCGACAAACGGGGCTACATCCTGGTCGAGCAGGGGGCGGCGGACGAGGAGGAGCTGATGACGGCCGCCATCGACGCTGGCGCGGACGACTTCAGCGACGATGCCGATAGCTGGGAGATCATCAGCGCCCCCGACGTCTTCGACGCGGTTGCCGAGGCGGTGCGACGTATCGGCGTCGAACCGACGTCGGCGCAGGTTGCGATGCTGCCGCAGAACCTCGTTGCCGTTGAAGGGAAGCAGGCGCAGCAGCTGATGAAGCTGTTGGGCGCGCTCGAAGACCTGGACGACGTCCAGAACGTCTGGTCGAACGCTGACGTCAGCGAGAAGGAGATCGAGGCCTCGCTGGCGTGAGGGTCTTCGGGATCGACCCCGGCTCCGCCCGAACCGGCTACGGTTGCATCGACGCCGATGGGAGCCGCTGTCGTCTGGTCGCCTTCGGAGCGATTACGGTCTCCCCGCGGTTGCCCTTCCCAGACCGCCTGACCCGGATCTTCGACGAGTTGACCGTACTGCTTGCCGCGCACCGGCCCTCCTGCGTCGCTGTGGAGGGGGTCTTTTCGGCGCGGAACGCAAGCAGCGCGCTCAAGCTTGGACAGGCTCGTGGCGCCGCGCTGGTGGCCGCGTCCAAGGCGGGGCTGCCAGTTGCGGAGTACGCCCCCGCCGAGGTCAAGCGGGCGGTCGCCGGCTATGGCCGCGCCGACAAGCAGCAGGTGCAGCAGATGATCATGCTCCTGCTCGGTCTGGAGGCCCCGCCAACGCCCCACGACGCGTCGGATGCGCTGGCGATTGCGGTGTGTCACGCGCACACGGCGGGTGGTCCCGTTCCCCTCTCAGCCAGGCCGGGAGAGCAGGTGGCTCGGAGCTGGCGGCGGTATCGGCCAGAGGCGCGGCGATGATCGCGAGGTTGCAGGGACGGCTGCTCGAGAAGGAGCCGAACCGGGTGGTCGTCGATGTCAGCGGCGTTGGCTATGAAGTCCACGTGCCGCTGTCGACTTTCTACGGACTGGGAGAACCGGCTTCTGAGGTAACACTTCGGATACACACCCACGTCCGAGAAGAGGCGTTGTCACTGTTCGGGTTCCGTACCGCGCTCGAGCAGAAAATCTTCGAGCAGTTAATCGGCATTTCCGGGATCGGCCCCCGCCTTGCGCTGGCCGTCTTGTCGGGAATGGATCCCCCCGAGCTGGTTCGCGCGGTGCGACAACAGGACGTTGCGCGGCTCACCGGGATTCCGGGGGTGGGGAAGAAGACGGCCGAACGTATCGGCCTCGAGCTCAAGGACCGGCTGCCGCCGGTGCTCGATGAAGCTCCCGACGACACCGAGCCCTCAGCGGAATCGCCAGAGATGCGTGACGATCTGATGTCGGCGTTGCTCAATCTTGGCTATCACCGTTCGCTGGCCGAGCGAGCGGTCGAAGCGGCCCTGAAAGAGCAGGACGGCTCGTTCGAACAGACCTTGCGGCGCGCCCTGCGGGAGCTGGCCAGGTGACCGAGCCCGCGCCTCGGGTCGTCAGTTCGGTGCGTCTCGACGACGATGATCAGTTCGAGGCGGGGCTGCGTCCGCGTACGCTCGATTCGTACGTAGGACAGTCCCGGCTGCGCGAGAACCTCGAAGTATCCATCGCCGCCGCCCGTCAGCGCGGCGAGGCGCTGGACCATGTGTTGCTGTACGGACCACCCGGGCTAGGCAAGACGACCCTCGCCTACGTGATCGCCAACGAGCTCGGCGCGACCATCCGAACCACTGCCGGTCCGGTGCTGGAGAAACCAGGCGACCTGGCGGCGATCTTGACGAACCTGACCGATCACCAGGTGCTCTTCATCGACGAGATTCACCGGATGAGTCCCGTCATCGAAGAGATCCTCTATCCGGCGATGGAGGACTATGAGCTCGACATCGTCATCGGCCAGGGGCCAGGCGCCAGGTCCGTCAAGGTGCCGTTGCAGCGGTTCACGCTAATCGGGGCGACCACCCGGGCGGGTCTGCTTACCTCGCCGCTGCGCGCCAGGTTCGGTATCGTGCACCGGCTCGATTTCTACGAGGAGCGTGACCTGCAGGAGATCGTCAGGCGCTCGGCCAGCATCTTCGACGTTCCGATCGATGAACCGGCCACCGCCGAGATCGCCCGGCGGTCGAGG
>CAJWMX010000481.1 GCA_913043805.1 uncultured Acidobacteriota bacterium
TTCAGACCCAACACCTTCCGGCGGTGCGGCCAGCAGGGGCACTTCGGCCTGGATATCCGGCGCTGCGGCAAGCCTGACGTCGGTCACCTCCATCACCTGGCTCAGCAAGAGCCGCACACCCCGGGTCGGTTCCAGCGGCTCGATCAGCAGCGCCGCCGTGCCAGTGGCGTCGCCATTGCCCTCGAGTGCAAGATCCACCTGGGCGTGGGGTACGGCGATGCGTGGCCGCCAGGCGTCGTTGTCGCGTTCGAGCGGTCTGGCCGGAAGTCCGAGCGCGACGCCGGTCACCTCTTCGTCGTCCAGGCTGTCCGGGTCGACGGCGTAGCCGTCGAGCATCGTCGTACGGCGGTCAGGCGAGAAGTCGGACAGGGCGTCGACGCGGAGCCAGTAGTCTCGCACTCGCCGCCGCCGGTCGTGTTTGTACAGCGCGACTTCTTCCCGTTCGTCCGGGTCACGCGTGATGGTCAGCCAGCCCTCGTCTTTGGTCTCGATGTCGGCCAGGAGGAACGCGCCGTCGCTCCGGAGCGTACCGGCCTGTCGCCGGAGGAGGTCCTCCAGCAGCCGCGAGTCGGGATTGTCGAGCTGGTCCTCAAGCCGGTCTTCTCGGCGGTCGTCGAGGTAGCGAGCGGCGCGCTCGGCGTCACCCTCGTCGTCGGCGGGTTTGGCCAGCGCCTGGAGGCGGCCGAGCGTGTCACTGGCCGACCAGAGCACGAACCGGTCGAACTCCTCCTCGACATGATGGTCGTCGGAGAGTTTCTCGAGCTGGTGATACTCCACCGCGTCGGGCGCGAATCCCCGCACCACGCCGTCGCCGAGGTACACGGCGACCGGCGTCAGCCCGTCGACTTCCTGGCCGAGATAGAGTCGGCCGTCGGACAGCTCCAACTCGAAACGGTCCAGCAGAAGACGCTCGTCGAGAATGCGACCGGCGTAGGTGATCTCCTCGCTCCGGAGCGTCGAGTAGCGGGCCGGCGGTTCTGGTTCCTCGTCCTGCGCCAGGCTCGGGGCGGCCATCGCCAGCGTGAGCGAGAAGACGGCGAGCGGGAGGGTCATGGCTCGGCCGCTGGGCATGTCGCCAGCGTACACCAGTTATCGGGGACGGAGCGGAGGTGAGTAGTGGGGGAGGGGAGGTGGGGTCATCGGCCACGCAGATCCAGGTTGGCGCCGTGCGCGGAAAGTGGGCCGCTTCGCCCCATGGGCGCCTCACCCGGTCGCGTCACCGATGCCCCTCTTTCTCTAAACGCCCGGCACACGCGAACCGAACACCGATTCTCGCGGCACTTCCTCGACGGCGACCCTGAAGCAGTGTAGGCCGGCCGGATGCGACCAGAACGCATGACGCCCTCCCAACTGGGTTGACATGGAGAAACTGGCGCACAGCTCGTAGCTGTCGTCCGCAAGTGACTGGTAAGAATACGGTTTTCCGGATTCAGGGTCATTCAGGCTCAGCCGAGGCTCCTCCGCCGCCTCCAGAATGGCCAGCGTGGCCGGTAGCGTGCCGGCCTGATGCCAGTGCACGTCGATCGCCCGGGCCACGGCCCGGAGCTCGTCGACGCGCCGGGCATCGAGCCGTCGATCCCGTTCCTGGTCTGGCGACCCGAGCAGGCCAAGCCCGAGTCCGACCGCCGCCGTGGCCACGACGATCGCCGCGCCGAGTATCCACCTACCGGCCGACGTAGCCGCCCTGGCCGAGCTGGACTTCATGCCTCTGACTCCCGCTCGTCCGCGCGGAGGTCCGTCAGGTAGTACCAGAAACCACCTCCCGCCAGGGCTCCGACCGTGAGCACCTTGAGGAGGAACCTTGTCGAGAGCTCACCGCCGAGGAGGTTGTACACGAGCGTGGTGACATCGCCGATCAGGACCGTAGCGGCCACGAACAGCGTGAGATAGGTCAGCCAGCGCCGAACCTTCGATGCACGCTTGGCCGGGTCCGCGGCCAGCTCTTTGCCTACGAGTCTCGACAGTCCCACGAAGAGGGGGCCGGCGACGACGAGCAGCGAGACGGACCAGCGAATCAGCTCGCGCACGACCTGGGCCGGTCGCGAGTAGCTGGGGTCGGGGAACGTGTAGTTGATCAGCTCGAACAGGAGTTGGCCCAGGCTGAAGGCGCTCAGATAGAGCGCGGTGAACAGCAAGAGGTAGACGAAGGCGTCCCGGGCGGACAGGTACGGTTGGGGCCGTGGCACCGGGACCGGGAACTCCACGTCGGCGTAGCAGGTGAGGGCTCCGCGGATGTCGGCTCCACCCCAGCCGGCGTCCTCGAGCGCCGTCCGCAACTGGGAGCGTCCCACCCCACGGTTGAGTCCGTCCTTGACGAATCGACGAAGTTCTTCCGGAGCTGACATGACGTTTCTCCTCAGGTGTCGAGTCTGCGCGTGAGCTCGCGTATCGTGGCGACAGTGCGCTCCAAGTCGGACGCGGGTAGGCCCTCCGCTATCTGCGAGGCCCAGGCGTAACCGATGTCGGTCAGCGACGATTCGATCCGCTCACCTTCCGGAGTCAAGGCGAGCAGGGGCGAGCGGGCGTGGTCCGGGTTCGGGTCGTAGCGGACGATGCCGTCGTCGGCCAACAGGTCGGCGACGCGCTGCACGCTCTGGCGCGACATGCCCATACGGCGGGCGATTTGTGGAACGGTTCTGGTCTCTTCGGCCACGGCCCCGATGACCTGCCACCGGGCCTGGGTCTGGCCGAGTGGCGCCGTCAGCGCAGCACCGTGGCGTAGGAGGGCGCCGTTCAGCCGGAAGATCTCGAGCACCAGCTGCCGAAGTGCTTCTCCGTTCGCAGATCCGCCGAGCCTCTCTGATTGACGTTCCGTCGCAGTGCTCATAAGACAGCATTGAGTCATATTGATTGAATTGTGTCAATAAATGCATGGCTGAGAGTGTCTGGCGGGTCGAGAGGGGGTGTCGCAGGCGACTCGAGGCGCTGGTCGGCGCACGACCGGACAGGAAGGATGCGTCGATGGCGACGCCCGCAACAGTTCGTGCCATCGCGATCCTTGGGGGAGGCGCTCGCGAAGGCCGTCTCAGGGCGGTTCCCGCTCGGCGCGAGAGGCGCCGGACGGTTGGCGATGCAGGGCGCGTACTTCCATCGGCGGGGGGGCTGGGG
>CAJWMX010000482.1 GCA_913043805.1 uncultured Acidobacteriota bacterium
TCCGGTATAGACGTCGGTTGGGCGCTAGCGACGGCGGGTGGCGAGCGTCTCTCGCACCCGCTCGATCGCCTCGTCCAGATAGGTCTGATCGATCTCACATCCGAGAAAGCTGACGCCGAGGTTGGCGCACGCCACCGCGGTGCTCCCCAGTCCCAGAAACGGGTCCATGGCCAGTTGCACCCGGTCCACGCCATGGACCTTGAGGCACTGGCGTGGAAGCTTGGGGGGAAACGTCGCCGGGTGGGGACGGTCGCGCCGGCGGTTCTGGATGGTGCGATAGGGAATAAACCAGGTGTTGCCCCGGCAGCGGAGGTCGTCTCCAGCGGCCGCCCAGCGCGAGACGTTCGACTTGTCTTGATAGGGCACGCCGATCGCGCGACGTGAAAGTGGCGTGCGGCCGGCGGGGCTGAAGTGGAAGATGAATTCGTGGCACTCATTGAGAAACCGATCGCTGTTGATCGGCTTGTAGTGGCCCACGGCCAGATCCCGGTCAAGGCCTGCCCGGGAGCCGGCATCCTCTTGCTCGACGACGATCGACTTGATCCAGTGGATGGTGTTCTGCAACACCAGATGACGTCTCGCGGTCTGAGCCACGTCCAGTGCCGTCCAGGGACGCGTCGGCGCCGAGCCCACGTTCAGGAAGAGTGAGCCTGCAGGGGTCAACGCGGTGGCGGCCGCCTTGATCCAGCGGTCGGTCCACGCCTGATAGTTCTCTGCCGGCAAGGTGTCGTCGTAGCTCCGGTACCGGACGCCGAGGTTATACGGGGGGGACGTGACGATGGCGTCAACGCGAGAGTCCCCCAGGCGCGCGAAGAGTTCGAGGGCGTCGTCGTGATAGAAGCGCAGCGTCGCGCGACCGGCGCGCAGGGAAGCGTACGGAGTGGGGAGCCGGCGTGAGGCCACGGGTGGGCGCTATTCTGGGGTGCGGACCGAAGGCCGTCAAGGCATGGCGAGGAGCCGGAGCCTGAAATTTCGTTCGAATCTGATACACTCGCCGCTGATTTTGCCCGCCAACGAGATGTCATCGCGATGGACTGAGCAGGGGCGCGCCCTGCGGGCGCTCGGTGTCGTTGCCGCGGTCCTCGCGCTCTTCGGCGTGGGCCTTGGTGCGATTGAGCATCGAGCCGCCCCCCACGAACCACGGTCACCAGTCACGGCGTGGGAAGAGACGCTCCGGGCGCCCCAGTCCGAGGCGCGGCCGGTGTCCCGGTTGCCGGTACCTCGGGTGCGTGCCCAGGCCGCGATCATCTTCGACCCGGTCAGCGGTGAGACGCTGTGGGAACGCAACTCCCGCGACCTGCGATCGATCGCGAGCATCACGAAGGTCATGACCGTGATGCTCTTTCTCGAGGGCGATCCGGATCTGACCCGTGACGTCGTCATTTCTCGACAGGACGTCCGACGCGCCTCGACCACCTATCTGCGGCGCGGCGAGCGGGTCACGCTGCGCGACCTGGTGCATCTGGCGCTGGTGGCTTCCGACAATGCGGCCGCGCGAGCCTTGGCGCGCGTCTCGCCGTGGGGGACGAAGCGATTCATAGCGAGAATGAACGCGATGGCCGCTGAACTCGGACTCGAGCAGACACGTTTCGCGGATCCGTCCGGGCTGCACGAAGGAAACGTGTCGTCAGCCTATGACGTGTCGAAGCTCATCTCGGCCGCCAGCAAAGAGGCGGTGGTCGCCGAGATCATGCGGAAGCGGGCCTACGACATCCGGACCAGCCGTCGGACACGCACCATACGGAGCACGAATCGACTGCTTGGTACGCGAGTCGACGTGATGGCCGGCAAGACGGGCTATATCGACGAGGCCGGTTACTGCCTGGCGACGCTGGTGCAGCTTGCCGACGGACGGTCGGTGTCGGTCGTGGTGTTGGGCGCGCGGTCGAATTCTGGACGGTTCGCCGAAGCCCGCCGCCTGGTGGATTGGCTCTCGACGAAAGCCACCGTACTGCTGACCTCGGCCGCCGAATAGCCCGGTCTCGCATGGCCGACGCCATGCCCTCTCCTACATCTCTGTCCGTGCTGATGGTTGCGTCCGAGGCGCAGCCCTACGCCAAGACCGGCGGTTTGGCCGACGTGGTCGGCGCCTTGGCCCCGACCCTGGCGTCGTGTGGTCACCGGGTGTCGGTGGTGATGCCGCACTACCGCGAGGTCGGACCGATAACGGGAGCCACCGAGCGACTGGCGGTGACGCTCGGCGCCGAGACGTGGCAGCTGAGCCTGACTCGGGTCGATGTCGACGAGCGGTTGCGTTGGGTGTTCATCGGGTGCGATCCCCTGTATGACCGAGACGGGCTCTACGGCGATCGGGACGGAGACTTTCCCGACAATTTCATCCGGTTCGGGCTGCTGGCCAAGGCGGCGATCGCCTGGGCCGAGCACGTGGGCGAGACGCCGAGCGTGGTACATGTCCACGATTGGCAGGCCGGGCTCGTGCCCGTCTGGCTCCGCACCGTCGCGGGGCCGTTGGCCGAGGTGCCAACGCTGGTCACCATCCACAACCTGGCCTACCAAGGGCTGTTCCCGGCAGAGACGCTCGGGGCCCTGGGGCTGCCCGCGGAACTGTTCTCCATCGATGGTCTGGAGTTCTGGGGGCAGATCAGCTTCTTGAAGGGGGCGATTGCGTTCGCCGACGGCATCACGACGGTCAGCGAGACCTATGCGCGCGAGATCCTGGGCGCCGACCAGGGTGAGGGCCTGGATGGACTGCTGACTCATCGTCGGGACGTGCTGAGCGGCATCCGGAACGGCATCGACGTCGACACCTGGAACCCGGCCACGGATCCGTTCCTGCCGGAGCCGTTTTCAGCGGACGACCTGAGCGGAAAGCGGGCGGCCAAAGCAGCTCTCCTGGAGCGTTTTGGTCTACCAACCGACGAGGCGGCGCTGACTCGACCACTGATCGGCATGGTGTCCCGCATGGTGGACCAGAAGGGGCTCGATCTCATTTGGGACGCCCGCACGCGGCTCTCGTCGCTCGACGTGAGCATCACGGTGGTGGGCACTGGCGCCTCGCACTATCAGGGGATGTGGCAGGAGCTGGCGGCGGAACAGCCGGCGCGGGTTGGCGTACTGGTGGGGTTAGACGAGGCGCTGGCTCA
>CAJWMX010000483.1 GCA_913043805.1 uncultured Acidobacteriota bacterium
CATGGAAGGGCCGGCGGCGCTCGCCGCCGACGACCTCTATCTGTTCCATAGCGGTGCTCCGAACGAGGCGCAGTATGCGCGTGGGTCGGCCGAACTGTTCGAGGCGGCGCGCTCGGTGCTGACTCGAACGGGTCTGGGTGAACTGACGCTCGAGCCGGGACGGCGCCCCCCGAGAAAGCCGGCGTTGGTCGTCGAGCGCCTCGTGGATGCGTACTCGCGCGCGCTGGTGGCCCAGGCCGAGAAGCGACCGGAGATCGTGGCGCTCGACGCCGACCTGGTGAAGGACTGTGGGCTCCTCGAGTTCAGAGAGCGATTTCCCGATCGTTTCCTGGAATGCGGCATTGCCGAACAGGACATGGTGTCGCAGGCCGGAGGGCTGGCCCGTCGCGGCAAGATTCCAATTGCGCATTCGTTCGCCTGTTTCCTGTCGACCCGTCCGAATGAGCAGATCTACAACAACGCCAGCGAAGGCACGAAGGTCATCTACGTCGGGTCGCTGACCGGGGTGTTGCCGGGCGGACCGGGCCACTCCCACCAATCGGTGCGAGATATTTCCGCGCTCGCGGCGATCCCGAACCTCGTGCTGCTCGAGCCCACCGCCGAGTCCCAGGTGGAGCCGATGCTGGCCTTCTGTCTCGACGGGACCGCCGAAAGCAGCTATATCCGGTTGGTGTCGCTCGGTTGGCCGTTGCCCTTCTCGATGCCAGAGGCCGAGCCGCTCACGCTTGGTCGGGGTACCCAGGTACGGCCCGGTTCGGACGTGATCATGATTGGCGCCGGGCCGTGGCTGCTCGCCAACGCCTGGCACGCCGCCGAGCGCCTCGAGGAGACCCGCGGGGGCGGCGTTGGCGTGGTGGCGCTGCCGTTCCTGAACCGAGTCGATCAGGCGTGGTTGAGCGAGCTCGTGTCCGACGCCAGCCGGGTGGTCACCCTCGACAACCACTATGTCGACGGAGGCCAGGGACAGATGCTGGCCAGCGCCATCGCCGAGCTCGGAACATCGGTCCCCGTGACCAGAATCGGCGTCGATGAGCTTCCGGTGTGCGGCACCAACGACGAGGTGCTGGCGCATCACCGCCTCGACGTGGATGGTCTGGTCGAACGGCTACAGCTGGTGCTGTAGCCCGGCGCCCGGTCACCTCTCCGGCGGCGACCCGCGTGACCCGAGTCAGACTGTTCAGCATCATCGCGGCATCGGGAGCCGGAGGCGCCGAGCAGGTGTTCGCCACCCTGCTGCAGGGGCTGGATCCCTCGCGCTACGAAGTGGTCGTGGCCTGCCATGGAGAGGGCAGCATGACCGCCACGTATGCCCGCCACGCCGCTCGGGTGACCAGCCTGGATCTGGTTCACCTGCGGCCCCGCACCGTGACGCACCTGGCCGCGCTGATGCGCGACGCCCGATGCGATCTGGTACATACCCACCTCTGGACCGCCGATGTCCTCGGTGGCCTTGCCGCGCGTCTGGCCGGGGCCGGTGCCTGGGTCAGCAGCGTGGCCGGTGCCTACTTCCTGCCCTTTGACGTCACCGGAGCGCGCCGGGCGCGACGCCTCGCGATGTCGCGCTTCTATCGGTCCGTCTATCGTGGATGTGACCGGGTCATCGCCCCCTCGCGATACGTGGCCGACGACTTGCGGGACCGCCGCGGAATCGGTGTGCCCGAGACGCGGATCGAGGTTATCGAGAACGGGGTCGATGTCGACGATCTCGAGCGTGTCGCCCGTCGGGGAGCAGACGGTTCAGAGGCTCGATGGGGGGGTGGCGCTCCCCGAGTGGCCGTCGTCGCGAACTTCTTTCCGATCAAGGGCCATCGGTACCTGCTCGAAGCCGTGCCCGCGGTCCTCCGGCACTTTCCAGACGCCCGCTTCGTGCTGGCTGGCGACGGTCCCACGAGGCCGGACATGCGGCGACTGGCGGGGACGCTGGGCATCGGCGACCGGGTCGTCTTCACCGGCGAGATCCCGGACGCGCTGGAGCTGATGCAAGCAAGCGATCTGGTCGTGCTTCCCTCGCTGTCCGAGGGGCTCCCGATCTCGCTCGTCGAGGCGATGGCGTTGGGGCGCCCCGTGGTGTCGACCCATGTTGGCGGCATTCCCGAAGTGGCCCAGGCCGACGTGACCGCGATGCTCGTCCCGCCCCGGGACGCTTCGGCGCTCTCGTCGGCCATCGTGCGGATGCTGGGTGACCCCGGGCTGGCCGGGCGTCTGGCCGGCGCTGCTCGGGAGCACGCGCGCAGCCGTTTCTCCGCCTCCCGGATGGTGCAACGCACCGACGCCCTCTATCAGGAGCTGGTTGGCGTCTAGCTGCCCGTGGTGAAAGCCCCGCTGCATTCGAACGGCGCTTGATCACGTGTGAGCTGCGTTGCTCCTCGGTCGAAAATGGCCGATTTGCTCCCTCGTCGCGCCTTGTCACGCGTGCCCAGCGTCGTTCTCGATGCCACGCGGGGTTCCACCACGGACTGCTAGCGGGACGCTCTTCGATGCTGACGGGACGCACCATCGTTTGTCTGTCGTCCATCGACTGGGACTTTCTGTGGCAAGCACATCAGCAGGTGATGGCCTCGCTGGCCGCCGCGGGCAACCGGGTGCTCTTCGTGGAGTCGACCGGGGTCCGCGCGCCAACCCTGCGCGACCTGCCACGGCTTTGGCGGCGTCTCCAGGGGGGCGGCCGTGGTCACGGTCAGCGTCGTCCGCCGGAGGCCCTCAGCGTGTATTCGCCGGTCCTTCTGCCCTTCCCCTACGCGACCTGGGCTCGCGCGGTGAACCTGCCCCTGCTCGAGCGTGCGGTCCGAGACCGTATTGCTGCCTGGGGTGACCCGTCCCCCATACTCTGGAGCTTTCTGCCCACCCCGCTCAGCCGAGCGCTGGGCGAGCGGCTGTCTCCGGCCTTGTCGGTCTTCCATTGCGTCGACCATCTGTCATCGAGCTCACCGGCCGCCGCGCGGCTTCGACAGAGCGAGGCCGAGAGCTTTGCCCGCGCCGACGTGGTCTTTGTGACCTCCCATGCTCTGCGGGACCTGGCGCGAGCGCACAACCCGGAAGTGCATCTGGTGCCGTCGGGCGTCGACGTCGATCGCTTCACGTCGGCGGACCGGA
>CAJWMX010000484.1 GCA_913043805.1 uncultured Acidobacteriota bacterium
CGATCCAGCGGCGCCATCAGAAGGTGATCGAAGAGTCGCCCTCGGTGGCGGTGACCCCGGAGATCCGCCGGTCGCTCGCCGAGGCGGCCACGGCGCTCTCGTCCGCGGTCAGTTACGTGGGCGCGGGCACGCTCGAGTTTCTGCTCGACCCGGAGGGGAAGTTCTACTTCCTCGAGATGAACACGCGGCTCCAGGTGGAACACCCGGTCACCGAGATGGTGAGCGGCATCGACCTGGTGCACTGGCAGATCCGGATCGCGCAGGGCGAGCGCCTGACCATCGACCCCGAGCGGGCGCTGACCCCGGTAGGGCACGCGATCGAGAGCCGGGTGTATGCCGAGGATCCCGACCGCGGGTTCTTGCCCGCGCCCGGCCTGATCACGTCGCTCCGCAGTCCGTCCGGGCCCGGCGTCCGCGACGACGGCGGGGTCGAGGCCGGCTTCGAAGTGCCCGTCTTCTACGACTCGATGATCTCGAAGGTGATCGCCTGGGCGCCTGATCGCGGCGCCGCGATCGTGCGGATGCACCGAGCGCTCCGTGAATACGAGATTGGCGGCCTGACCACCGTGATTCCGGCCCTGCTGTGGATCCTCGAGCGGGAGGAGTTCGCCACCGGCGCGTTCGACACCGGCTACCTCGACCGTGCGCTGCGGGAGCGGGCCGGACAGTCGTTCTCGGAGCTGTCACCGCCGGAGGAAGAGCTGGCGGTCGCCGCGGCCGCGTTGCTGACCTATTTCGCGGTAGCCGGCCCGGCCCCGGAGCCGGCCGCGGCCCCGAGGACGTCGGCCTGGCGTCGGACGGCGCGTCTGGAGGCGGTGGGCGAACGATGAGCAGCACCGCTGACGCGCCGCGCGGACGGGCCAGACTCGAGGTCGAGGTGGCGGGCCGATCCCGGCAGGTCACCATCGAGCCGGCCGAGGGGGGGCGACTGGCCCTCAGCTGGGACGACCAGACGCGGCTGGTCGATGTCACGCGTCTCGCCTCGGGAGGGTTGTCGCTCGTGCTGGTGGACCGTGGTCATGCGAGCTACGAGATCACGGGCCACGAGACCGCGCCGGGCGAGCTGCTGGTGGGGCTCAACGGACGCCAGGTGCAGGCTCGGGTTGCCGACCGGCGCCGGAGAAAGAGCGCCGCGGCCGCCCAGGTGGAGGGCGAGGCCCCGGTGACGGCCCCGATGCCGGGCAAGGTGGTGCGGGTGCTGGCCGAGGCGGGCGACGTCGTCGCGGCGGGGCAGGGGCTGGCGGTGGTCGAGGCGATGAAGATGGAGAACGAAGTGGCGTCGCCGGCGGCCGGTGTCGTGAGCGACGTGCGCGTCAGCGACGGCGACTCGGTCGACGCGGGTGCCGTGCTGCTCGTGGTCCGCGTCGACGCGGAGGGCGATGACTGACACGCCCGCGCCGCGCGACGACCAGACGCCGGATGCAGCCCCGTCTGCGCCCCCGGCCGAGCCGTCCGCCACGCCGGTGCCGTCGCCCTGGGTCCGTCGGCGTCGATGGCTGCGTATCGGCGTGCGCTGGACGGTGGGCGCCATTGCCGTCGTGATCGCTGTCGCCATGGTCGCAACCTTCACCATCGATCTCGGTCCCTCCGTGCGCGCGCGAGCCGAACGCGAAGCGACCAACTACCTCGAACGCGAGGTCACCATCGGGCGTATCGGCGCTTTCATCGTTCCCGGCCGCTTCCTGGTCGAGGACATCACCATCGGCGGGCTCAACCCGGGTGATCGGCCGTTCCTGACCGCCGAAGAGATCACGCTCTCCGCCGACTGGACGGCGCTCTTCCACGGCGAGGTGCTGGTCACGTCGGTGTCCATGGACAACTGGCGGATGCTGGCCGAGTCGTTCGAAGACGGGCGCCAGAGCTTCCCCGCGTTTGTCCGACAGTCCGGGGAGCCTGAAGAGGAAAAGCCGCAGCAGGACCCGCCGCCCGCCGACGACGAGGAGGATGACGCCGGCCGCTTCGTGACGACGATGCAGTTTCTCCATGCGACCAACGGCGAGTTCGTGTTCGACGACCACGGCTCGGACTGGAGCGTGGTGGCCCCCAACCTCGACTTCAGCATTACCAAGGTGCTCGACTACCGCGGGAAGGCGTCGTTCTCCGGCGGGACGGTGCAGATTGGCGACTACGAGCCGATGTGGGCCGACGCCGAGTTCGACTTCCTGCTCGACGGCGCCGACATCTATGTGACCCGCATCGGACTCGAGACCGACGGCGCGAGCACCGAGCTCCAGGGCTATCTCGACGCGTCGAGTTTCCCGAACATGTCCTACACGCTGGAGTCGGACATCGACTTCAAGCGGATGCGCGAGATCTTCTTCGCCGAGGACGAGTTCACCACGTCTGGCGAGGGGCGCTTCAACGGCACGTTCGAGCTGTTCGAAGGTGGACACGATCTCAAGGGCACCTTCACCAGCCCCCAGGCCGGGTTCACGATCGCGGCCGGCGAGTTCGACCTGCCCGACTTCGGCGGTGCGCTTCGCTGGCAGCGGGAGAGTTTCGAGATCTGGAACGGCGTGGCGAAGCCGTATGGCGGGAAGGCCGGCTACGACTTCCTGATGGCCAAGACCAAGGAAGGGCAGCCGTGGCAGAAGCGCTTCGAGGTGCGCTATGACGGCCTCGAGGTGATGCCGGTGGCGCGAGTGTTCGACGTGCGTGGGCTCGAACCGCTGGGTCGGGCCTCCGGTCGCAACCTGCTCGAGTGGCCCAAGGGGCCTGACGAGGGCATGTGGAACAGCGGGTCGATCAGCCTGACGCCGCCTGAGGGCGTGCGCGTGGCCGGTCCCGCGCTCCCGGCCAATCCCGCCGCGCTGGTCGAGGCCAGGACCGGCCGCGAGCCGGACCTGCAGACCTTCGCGTTCGCCTTCGGCGGCGGTGTCGATTACCAGATGAAGGATGGCTGGATCGAGCTGGCCAACGGCGAGCTGGCCACGCCGTCCACCCACATCACCTTCGACGGACGCAGCCGGTACGGCGTCGAGACGGAGATTCCGTTCCGGGTGGTGAGCACCGACTGGCAGGAGAGCGACCGCCTGCTCGCGGCCACGATGACCGCGTTCGGGTCGCCGACCGGCGCGTTCGCCATCGACGGG
>CAJWMX010000485.1 GCA_913043805.1 uncultured Acidobacteriota bacterium
CGACTGGGAGGCCCGGATCGCCGAGCACGACGGTGCCCTGGATCCCGACGAGATCCGGAACCGTGCCGCGCTGGTGGACGAGATCGTCCGCTACATGCTCTTCGCGGACGAAGCGCCTCTCTCGGAGCCGATCCGCGGGGTCTCCACCTTTAGCGAGACATTTTCGGCCCGCGCCCCTCGCGACACGCAAGGGCGATCGCTACGCGACTTCGATCTCGAAACACGGTTGTTCCGCTATCGCCTGAGCTACCTGATCTACAGCCCGATGTTCGATCAGCTGCCCGACCCCGTGCGGGAGCGAATCTATGCCGGTCTGCTGGCCGCGCTGACGAAAGCGCCCACCGAGTATCCACACCTGGGCGCCGACGAGCGAGCGACCATTCTCGAGATCGTCCGGGAGACAAAACCCGACCTGCCAGCGGGGTGGCGCCGCTGACCACTACGTGCCGGACCGCTCTCAACGAGTGACCCGAGCATCGCCACGGGCTCTGAGCGCCGTCAGCGCCCGCCGGACGGGCGGCGTGGCAGCGAGCCGGTAGGCCACATTCCACAATCCGAGCCGCAATGGCTGGGTCGTCAGGTCCAGCGTCCCGTCAGACACCTCATCGCCCCCCATTTGCGCTTGAAGCGATCCAGAGCGAGATCTCCGGGGCCTGACGGGAGAAAGTCAAACCGCTCGAGCCCGATGCCGAACGCGTCCTTCAACGCCTCGGCGAGCAGAAAGTCGTTGGGACCATGCCGGAGGGTGTCCGACCGGAAGCCGCCGACGAGATAGTGGCGCGTACTGGCCGAGTCGACGACGAGCAGGCCGGCGATCGCCTCGCCATCGAGACGCGCCAGGAACACCCTGGCGGCTCCAATGGGGCACAGATGACGCCTGATGGCATCAACCCAGGCCCAGGAGTACTTGGGCATGGCTCGGTTGCGTCGCATGGAGTGCAGATACAGGTCGTAGAGGGCCCGGCAGGCGTCCAGGTCCGTCCTCTGCTCGGCCACCACTCCCCGCCTGGACGCTACCTTGGCGTCTCGGCGCACCGCACGCTTGAGACCTCCCCAGAACTCATCCCAGGAGCGTTCGCCGAACTCGACAACTCTGGTGTGCCCCGCCGTTCTTCTTCCCGGGATTCATCTACGTGCTGCGGAAGCGTCCTTCCTGAAGACGCGGGCCCGACCGGCAACCACGGCTCACCTCAAGCCGAGACGGAGCTTGTAGTCTCGCCAGCCGGTGCGCAGCGCGAGAAACTCGTCCACGTTCTTGCAGCGCAGAAACGGATTGGTCAGCCGCTCGAGCGCGAGCGTGGAACTCGGACGGGCGCCGTAGTCGTGACCGGGCCAGACGGTGGCGTCATCCGGCACCGCCTCGAGGACGCGCTGCAGGCTCTCCCACTCGACGCGCGCATCATCCTCGGTCTTCGTCCCCCCGACCTTCCCAACGAAGAGCAGGTCGCCGGTAATGAGCAGCTTGGCGGACGGTTCATACAGCACGAGATGGTCGGCACAGTGGCCGGGAGTGTGCAAACAGCGCAGGGTGAAGTCGCCCACCGCAATCGTGTCGTCATCGGCCAGCGCATGGCCGACGCCCCCCGGCAGCTCGGGGTGAGCGGCAACGGAAGCGCCGGTGATGTCGACCGCCGTCCCGTTGCCCTCCGTATGGTCGGGATGACCGTGAGTGTTGATCACGTGGGTCACCGTCAAGCCCTGGTCCGTCGCGCGCTGGCAGACGACATCGGGGGCATAGGAGGGGTCGATCACCACGCCCCGACCGGCTTCACGGTCACCGAAGAGGTAGGCGAAGTTGCGATCGCCCCCGGTCCGGATCTGTTCGAAGATGAGTTGCATCAGCCTCGCTCTATTCGCCGGTCGCGGTGACCACCACCCGACCGATCCCTTCACGTTCGCCGTCACTCGCCCACAGCTCCAGCTCGTAGCTCCCGGCGGTATCGAAGGTCGCCAGCGTCCGTGGTTCATCCGGCGCGCTGAAGATGACCTCGCCGGGGCCGGTGAGCGACCGCCAGCGGCTGGTCAACTCGCCGGCACGAGGCAGGCCTTCATCCCGGACACTGCCAAACAACTTCAGCTCGGCGCCCACCTCGACTCTCACCTCGGGAGGGGCGCCGTCCGGACCATTCCGCAGACCGAGAAAGCGCACCGTGGGCGCCCGGTTGAGGCACACGCCGCGGGGCGCCGCGGCCAGGTCCACGTCGCGGAGAATCTGCCGGACGGACCCGGACTCGAGCTCCCAGTTGTATTGCAGCATGTCCTCACTGGTCCCCGAGGCCACGTCCGCATGCTCCAGATGCCAGCGTAGGCCGCCCTCGAAGTCCTCGCCCATCACCATGACGCACTGGTAGCGATTGTGCCCAGGCAGAAAGCGCGTCGGCTGCTGTCGGTCTTCGGCTCCCGTCAGAAACCGGTTGTCGGGGCCTGGCGGCACCGTCACAGGCTCGAAGTTGTGACTGAAGTACGCGAACGCGATGACGTGTAGTCCGTCTTCGGTGACATGGAAGCCGTCATAGACCGGGTAGACCGGCTCATGCTGTGCGAACCCGGTGGTCGCGAGCGGGCCCATCAGGGCCAGGCCGACCACCAGCGAGCGTCCCACCCAGATGCGGAAGAGATCCATCGTGTCCTCCCGTGCGTGCCGAGGTCAGGATGTATCACGAGGGACCGGACCTTCACAACCTGACGGGCGGATGATCCTGGTAGACTTGCGGGGTCGTCACCACATCGGGAGGATTGCATGCGCGTTGTGTCCGCAGGTGTCGCCGTGAGCCTGCTCGTCATCACGGCCCTTGTCCCAGCCTCGCCCGCGCAGGCGCAGAGCGGATCGGACCCGACCTTCACGCGGGACGTGTTGCCGCTGTTGCAGCGCTCCTGTCAGAAGTGCCACCGGGCAGGCACCGGCGCGCCGATGTCGCTGCTGACCTACGAGGAAACCCGCCCCTGGGCACGCTCCATCCGGGACCGTGTCGTGGCGAGACAGATGCCGCCATGGCACCTCGACCGAAGCATCGGCGACTACGTCGCCGACCCATCGCTGAGCAACGACGAGATCCAGACGATCGTCGACTGGGTTGCCGCCGG
>CAJWMX010000486.1 GCA_913043805.1 uncultured Acidobacteriota bacterium
AAGTACTCGAATCGCTGCGGGACGAGACCGCGGCGCCTGAAGACGAGCCGACTCCGGACACGACACCCGACACCGACGATGTCTGAACTCGCACCAGAGGTCGCCCAGATCCGCGACCTGCTCACGACCGGACAGCGCTTTCTGCTCAGTTCACACGCGCGCCCGGATGGGGACTCGCTGGGCAGCCAGCTCGCCCTCGGCGAAGCCCTGGATCAGCTCGGCAAGGAGGTGCGGATCGTCAACGCCGACCCGGCGCCTGATCTGTACCGCTTCCTGCCGAACGTCTCTCGGATCGAGGTATCCACCTCGCTCGAACTTACCGAGGCCGACGGCATCGTCGTGCTGGAGTGCGGCACGCTGGCCCGGACCGGCGTCGAGGGGCTGGCCCCGTACACGGTCGTCAACATCGACCACCATGCGGGCAACACGATGTTCGGCGCCATCAACTGGCACGACGCGTCGGCGTGCGCCTGCGCTGAGCTGGTCTGCGAGCTGATCGACGCGCTCGGTGCAGAACTGACGCCGTCGATGGCCACTCACCTGTATGTCGCGATCCTGACCGACACCGGCTCGTTCCGGCACGCCAACATCACCGAACGCACGTTCGAGATCTGCCGTCGCATCGCGGCCACCGGGGTAGAGCCGGCCGCGATCGCCGCCCAGGTCTACAACAATGGGAGCCTGGGTCGGCTGCGCTTGACCGGCATGCTGCTCGACCGCATGGAGCTCGAGGACGATCACCGGATCGCGGTCCTGACGCTGAGGGACGAGATGCTGCACGCCTCGGGCTGTGCCGATGACGACCTCGAGGGCATCGTCAACCTGCCGCTGGCGGTCCGTGACGTGCGGGCCGTCGTGTTCCTCAAGCACACCACCGACGGGATCCGGGTCAGCCTGCGTTCCAAGGACACCATCGACGTGCGGGCGGTCGCGGTCGAGTACGGCGGCGGCGGGCACCGGAATGCGGCGGGCCTCACCTTGACCGACACTACCGCCGAGGCCCGTGCCGCGCTCCTCGGGCAGGTCGGCGCCGCGGTCGCGAACGCCGACGGCGCGCCTCCCTCCGACTGATGGTCTCCAAGGCGGTCATCGAGGGCGTCCTGGTCGTCGACAAACCCCAGGGCCCTACGTCGCACGATGTCGTCGCCTGTGTGCGTCGGGCGGCCGGCATCCGGAAGGTGGGCCATCTCGGCACGCTGGATCCCATGGCAACGGGTGTGCTCCCGGTGGCCATCGGCCGCGCCACGCGGCTCGCGCCCTGGCTCACCGGAGCGGCGAAGCAGTACCGCGCCGTCATCAAGCTTGGCCTGACCACCGACAGCTATGACGTCACCGGCACCGAGGTGGGCGGCGCGTTGACGCTCGACCCCAGCGCGGAAGCCCCTTCGGCCGAGGTGGTCGCGGAGGCGCTCCACCGCTTCGTCGGCGAGACCGAGCAGTTCCCGCCGCCGGTCTCAGCCAAGAAGATAGATGGTGTCCGAGCGTATCGTCTGGCCCGGCGGCAGCAACCGGTCGCCTTGAAGCCCGTGTCGGTGCGGGTCGACGAGCTGAGCGTCCTCTCGATCGACGCCTGGAGAGTCGAGTGTCGGATCCGCAGCTCGAGCGGTTTCTATGTTCGCTCCCTGGCCCACGACCTTGGCCAGCTACTCGGCTGCGGCGGCTGTCTCGAGGCGCTCACCCGGGAGGCCCACGGTCGCTTCAACCTGTCCGACGGGGTGGGGCTGGAGGAGATCGTCGGCGACCAGGCCACCCGGGAGGAGCTCAGGAGCCGGCTCGCGGCCCGACTGATCCCCCTGGGTTCGCTGCTCCCTGAGCTACCCGCGGTGCAGGTGACCGATGCCGGCGCCAGGAGGGCTCGCCACGGAAACGCGTTGCGCCCGGCCGATCTGGCCGACGGTCCCGCGACCGGTCCAACGCCGGCGTTCCGTGTCGTCGACGGCCACGGCCGCCTGCTCTGCCTGGCCAAGCCGGCGACGGGAGGCCTGTTGCAGCCGCAACTGGTCCTGGCGACCACGCGATCGGAATGAGCACAGGCTTGGCGCCCGTGTCGAGGGTGGTATACGATTGGCCGGTTGACCAAGAAGAAGGGATGACATCGTGACGTCGGCGGTTCGGAACCCGGCAAACGAGAGTCGGGCAGCTCTGAGCCGTTCGCGGAGGTAACTAGCGGTGGTGCTACAGAAAGAACAGAAGACCGAGCTCATCGGCTCGTATCAGGTCCACAAGACCGACACCGGCTCACCCGAAGTGCAGGTGGCCCTGCTCACCGAGCGGATCAGCTACCTCACCGAGCATTTCAAGACCCACGCGAAAGACCATCATTCGCGCCGGGGCCTGCTGAAGCTCGTTGGGCAGCGCCGCCGACTCCTTGACTATCTCAAGGCCAAGGACTCGAATCGCTACGCCGACCTGATCAACCGGCTGGGAATCCGCAAGTAGCGGACCCGCCGGACCTCACGTTTTCCCGCTTCCTCGGTTCCCTGGGAGCCCGTCATGAAGGCCAACGCGGTACTCGACCGGCGCTCTGTATCGGCACACACGGCGGGCGGTGACGCCAGACGTCCGAGCACGTCCGGCGTCCGCCTCTCGTGCGAGTGGCCAGGGAACCGACCTGACGATATCTCGGCACGTGTAGTGGAGTGACATCATGCAAACAGGCGAAGTGAACGTCGGCGGCCGGCCGTTGACCATCGAAACCGGCAAGCTGGCCAAGCAGGCCAATGGGTCGGTCATTGTCAGACAAGGAGACACCATGGTGCTCGTGACGGCGTGCTACGCGCCGAACGAGCGGGAGGGCATCGATTTCCTTCCCTTGACCGTGGACTATCGCGAGAACACCTACGCGTCGGGACGGATCCCCGGAGGGTTCTTCAAGCGAGAGGGCAAGCCTCCTGAGAAAGAGGTCCTGACCAGTCGCCTCATCGACCGCCCGATCCGTCCGCTCTTCCCGGACGGCTGGCGGCGAGAGACCCAGGTCGTGGCCTTCGTCATCTCCGCCGACAAGGAGAACGACTCGGACGTCCTGGCGCTGACCGGAGCATCGGACGCCCTGGCGCTCTCGGAGGTACCGTTCCAGGCCACGAT
>CAJWMX010000487.1 GCA_913043805.1 uncultured Acidobacteriota bacterium
AAAGAGGTCGCTGCGCGGTCCGTCTACCTTGGCCGACGCGATGACGGTAGCGGTCGCGCGTTCCACGAGCTGAGCGGTGATGCGAATCTGGTCGCCTTGTCGCTGATAAGCGCCGTGGACCAGAAACCCAGCCTCGCTCGCGGGCCCAGCCGACACGACGAAGCGCTCAGACAACCCGGCGGCCAGCGCCTCGGCGATCCCGGCGCCAATCCACGCGTCGTCGTTCCCGCTGAGGTTCTCGAACGGGGCAATCGCGAGAGAGGGTGGCGCCTGTGCGACGAGCGGGTCGGCCAGACAGAGAACTCCGCCGACCACGCACATGAGTGACACACGGCGGAGAAAGCGGGCGAGCGGGGGTTAGGCTGGGCTGCCGACGGATAGCCGTCTCCTGGGCCCGCGCACTGGTGTATAAAGCACCATGGTCCTTCGCAGACTTGCCTCGGAATCGTCGCTGCTGTGCTGTGCGGCTCTGTGGATGGTGGGCGCGGTTCCCGCCTTCGCCCAGTCCCCGGAGTCGGTCGATTTCCAGCGCGATGTCAGACCGATCCTGGCCGACAACTGCTTTCAGTGCCACGGGCCCGACGAGGGTTCCCGCATGGCGGGTTTGCGTCTCGATACCGAGGACGGGGCGATGGCCGAGCGGCCGCGCGGGGCCGCCGTGGTCCGTGCCGATCCCGCTGCCAGCCGACTGATTGCCAGGATCACGGATGAGGACCCGGCCCGCCGGATGCCGCCAGCCTCGGCCAACAAGACGTTGGATGCCGACGAGGTGGAGACCCTGCGTCGGTGGATTGCGGAAGGGGCGTCCTGGGACCAGCACTGGGCCTTCAAGGCGATCGCGGACCCGGCCGTGCCGGGCGTGGCTGACGACGCCTGGGTGCGCCAGCCACTGGACCGGTTCGTCCTGGCCCGACTCGAGGCCGAAGGGTTGCGGCCGGCCGACGAGGCGGACCGTCGGACTCTGGCCCGGCGGGCGGCGCTCGACCTGACCGGCTTGCCGATCGATCCGGGCACCCTGGCGAGCTTCCTCGGCGACGCCGAGCCGGGAGCCTACGAGCGATTGGTGGATCGCCTCCTCGGGTCACGCCACTGGGGCGAGCATCGTGCCCGCTACTGGCTCGATGCGGCCCGCTACGGCGACACCCACGGCATTCATATCGACAACTACCGTGAGATGCATGCCTACCGCGACTGGGTGATCCGGGCGTTCAACGACAACAAGCCGTTCGACGAGTTCACCCTCGAGCAGGTCGCCGGCGACCTGCTGCCTGAGCCGACCCTCGATCAACTCGTGGCCACCGGCTTCCAGCGCAACAACATCACCACCAACGAGGGTGGGGTGGTGCCGGAGGAATACGAAGCGATCTACGCCAAGGACCGGGCGGAGACCGTCGGCAACGTGTTTCTCGGACTCACCGTCGGGTGCGCCACCTGCCATGACCACAAGTTCGACCCGATCGCGCAGAGCGAGTTCTACGCGATGACGGCGTTCTTCCGGAATACCACTCAGTACGTCATGGACGGGAACGTCTCCGATCCTCCCCCGATCCTGGTCGTGCCGGAAGAAGGCGACCGCGAGCTCTGGCACCAGCTGCGAGCGGAGGCGCGGGAGGTCGACAGCGCCATTCACGCCAGGGACACCGCGGTCGACCCCGCGTTCGTCGAGTGGTTGACCCGAGGCGATCACCGGGAGGTCGAGACGCCGCTCGAGCCGGCCACCGACTGGCTCCGTCTGGCCCTGGACGAGCCGGAGCCTACGGTGTGGGTGGACGGCGAGCGCCAGACGATCACCATCGAGGGCGCCACCGTCGGCGAAGGCCCGAATGGTCATCGGGCGCTGATGTTCGACGACCAGTCCTGGGCCGAGCTGCCATCGTTGGGGCTCGACAGCGACACCGCGTTCTCGCTGGCCATGTGGATCTACCAGCCCGAGGACGAAGGCAACTTCGTGGTCGCGGGGCAATACGATCAGCAGGATGGTGGTCGTGGCTGGGCCGTCACGATCGGGTCGCGGCAACTCAGCTTTCGGGTGACCGGCGACCGTCGAGGACCGGGTCTCGGCGCCACGAGCGCTAGGGTCGGGCCGATCAACACCAAGCGGATGCCGACCGGCGTCTGGACCCACATCGTGCTGACGCATGACGGGACGGCCGAGCGGGGCGGTCTGCACGTGTATCAGGACGGTGAGCGGATCGAAGAGCAGGGGAGTGAGTTCTTCGCGAAGGCCGAGGGGCGGATTCTGACCGACGCACCGTTCTTCCTGGGGCGCGGCGATGCGACCGATCGGCAGGGGAACCCCGTGGTCCGGCACTTTGGGGGTGGGGGCGTCGCCGACTTCCGTGTGTTCAATCGAGTCCTGGCGCCGGAAGAGGCAAAGGTGGTCTCCGAATGGCAGGCCGTCCGACGTGGCAGCGGTAAGTCGCCGGAAGCGCTCGCCGCGGGCGAGCGCGAGGCGCTTCGTCTCCGCTATCTGGCGATCGATGACGAGCAGTATCGGTCGCTGCTCGTCCGCCGGCGGGAAATCAATCGGGAGTGGCGGGAGGTGCGTCGTCGCGGCAGCGTGACCCACGTCATGCAGGAGAACGCCGAGGGTGAGGCGTTCGCGCACGTCCTGAGCCGTGGCATGTACGACCAGCCGCTCGAGCGGGTCGTGGCGGGTACGCCCGCTGCCTTGCCGCCGATGGCCGACTCCCTGCCACGTAACCGGATGGGGCTGGCGCGATGGCTCACGGATGGAGAGAACCCACTGACGGCGCGCGTGACCGTGAATCGGTTCTGGCAGCAGGTCTTCGGCACGGGACTGGTCGAGTCCGCGGAAGACTTCGGCGCGCAGGGGACGACCCCGACCCATCCCGAGTTGCTCGACCATCTGGCCACTTCGTTTCTCCGGTCCGGGTGGGACGTGAAACAGTTCTTCCGCACCCTGGTCACATCGTCCACCTACCGTCAGGCGGCGGTGACGACGCCCGAGAAGGTGGAACAGGACCCCGCCAACCGGTTGTTGTCTCGGGGGCCTCGCTTTCGGATGGATGCGGAGATGATTCGCGACTACGCCCTGG
>CAJWMX010000488.1 GCA_913043805.1 uncultured Acidobacteriota bacterium
GCCTGGACCCGACGCGTTCGTTCGTCGTGGGTGACAAGTGGAGCGATATCGGCTTGGCGCGCAACGTGGGCGCCACCGGGATCCTGGTGCGGACGGGCTACGGGGTGACCCAGGAGCGAATGGCGGATACGAACGGGCTCCTGGTGACCGACGATCTGATGTCAGCCACGGTGCACATGCTGGCCGAGGCCGATCGATGAAGCTGCCGACCATCCATCCGGATCCCGGTGAGGCCTCGTTGTCGACCCGACTGGTCAAGCTCATCCAGTCGTTTGCGACCCCGCGGATCACGGTCGTGGGCGACCTCATCGCCGACGAGTTCATCTACGGTCGATTGGATCGGGTGTCGCGCGAGGCTCCGGTGCTCATCCTCCAGTACGATTCAACGGAGGTGACCCCAGGCGGGGCCGGGAACGCCGCGCACAATGTGGCCGCTATGGGCGGTCGAGCCGACCTGATCGGACTGGTGGGGCACGACGAGATGGGCAGGCGTCTGGCGGCCAGCTTTCCGCGCCGGGTCGTCCGACGAAGGCTCGTGCGGCCTGCGGGCTACCGGACCCCGACCAAGACCAGGATCCTGGCCGGTGGCATTCACTCGGCCCGTCAGCAGGTCGTTCGCATCGACCGGGCTGGCGTGGCTATCACACGTGCCCTTCGTGACGCGGTTCGAGAGCAGGCGGTCGCGGCGGCGGCCGAGAGCGACGCGGTCGTGATCTCCGACTATGGATCGGGCCTGATCACCCCAGCGCTGGTGACTGCCGTCAAGCGGGCGCTGCCACGACGGAGGCGGCGGGCGGCCGCGCCCGTGTTGCTGGATTCTCGCTACGCGTTGCTCCGCTACCGGGGGCTGTCGATTGCGGCTCCCAACGAATCGGAGGTCGAAGGGTTGCTGGGAGTCAGCATCGGCGACGACCCACGCGCGCTCGAGTGGGCCGGTCGAGAGATCCTCGCTCGGACGCGAATGCAGGCGACGCTGATCACGCGGGGCAGTCGAGGCATGGCGCTGTTCGAACCGAAACGTCCCACCCAGCACATCCCCATCTTCGGCAGCGACGAAGTGGCGGACGTGACCGGCGCGGGCGACACCGTCATCGCGACGATGGCCATGGCCCTGAGCGTTGGCGCGTCCTTCGCCGAGGCGGCGCTGCTGGCGAACTATGCCGGCGGGTTGGTCGTCATGAAGCGCGGGACTGCGACCGTCAGTGCCCAGGAGCTTCTGCACGCCGTGACCACGGATCTGGCGCCATGAGCGAGCAGCCACGGGTGGGCGAGGGCCGCGTGCTGAGCGAAGCAGCGCTGGTCGATCAGGTCGCCGCCGATCGCGCGGCGGGCCTGTCGTTCGTGTTCGCCAACGGCTGTTTCGACGTCTTGCACGTTGGCCATGTGCGCTATCTGACCGGAGCGGCGGTGGAAGGTGATCGGCTGATCGTCGCCGTGAATGACGACGCGTCGGTACGCGGGCTCAAGGGGCCGAGTCGGCCGGTGCAGGCTGCCGGCGACCGGGCAGCGCTGGTGGCCGCGCTGCGGGTGGTGGACTATGTCGTCGTCTTCTCGGATCCCGATGTCGAGCGCCTCTTGACCCTGTTGAAGCCGGAGGTGCACTCCAAGGGCTCGGACTACACGGTCGAGACGGTACCCGAGCGGCACGTGGTTCAGGCCTACGGCGGGCGGACGGTCATCGTCGGTGACAACAAGGACCATTCGACACGCGACGTCATCGCCCGGATCCTGGCGGGTGAGGGTGTGTAGCGCGAGGCGCGGCGCCCGATGCAGGCGATCCTGATCGTGCGGCTCGGCGCACTTGGCGACATCGTGCATGCCTTGCCGATGGCGGCCGCACTCCGCAGCCGGTTTCCGGAGGCTCGTCTCGATTGGCTCGTGGACGAGCGACACCTGCCGTTACTCGAGCTGGTACCCATCGTCGACCAGCGGGTGGTTTGGCGGTCTCGTGGCCCGTCTCTTCGACGACGGCTCTCGGAGCTCAGCCGCGGATTGCGCGCGACTCGCTATGACGCGACGCTCGATGCTCAGGGGTTGATCAAGTCGGCGGTGCTGGCGCGCGCCAGCGGCGCGGCGCGAGTGATCGGATTCGCGTCGAACGCGCTGCGAGAGCCACTGGCGCGACTGTTCTACAGCGAGAGCTATCAGGTGGATCTGTCGGGTCATGTCATCCGGAAGAACCTCGCTCTGGCGGCCGCGGTGGGGGCGTCGTCCCCCGACCCGGAGTTTCCCCTGACGGTTCCCGACACACCCGAGGCGGCGCTGGTCCGGGAGCAGGCACCCTACGCGGTCCTGAATCCGGGCGCCGCCTGGCCGAACAAGCGTTGGGCGCCCGGGCGCTTTGGCGAGCTGGCGCGGATGTTGGCTGCCCGTCACGACCTCAGATCGGTGGTGACGTGGGGGCCTGACGATCACGAGCGCGCGAACGCCGTGGTCGATGCCGCGGGTGGCGATGCGGTGTTGGCCCCGCCGACCGACATCAGAGCCCTCGTTGGCGTGCTCCAGGGGGCTCGCCTCGTCGTGTCCGGAGATACTGGTCCGATGCACTTGGCCGCGGCCCTGGGGACCCCGGTCGTGGCGTTGCATGGTCCAACCGATCCCGGACGGAATGGCCCATGGAGTGCGACCGATGTGGCCGTATCTCACCACGACGCCTGCCGATGCCAGAACCGTCGCCGATGTCGCCAGGCAGTGCCGTGCCTGGACGACGTGCCAACCGGCCGAGTGGCCGAGGCGGTCGCCACTCGGTTGGGCGCAGAGGAGGCCGGTAGTTGAGGTTGCCCACGGCGCCTGAGGCCAGGCCGGCGTCGGAAGTCACGCCGGTCGCCGTGTCGCCCTGGCTGATCCGGGTCGCCCGGCTGCGCGTGACCGGCGGTTTCCTGGTCGCGGTCCTGGCCTACTGGCTTGCGCAGCCGACCTGGTCGTCGCTGCTGGCCGGCGCTGCGGTCGCGTTGCTGGGAGAAGGCGTTCGCTTCTGGGCCGCCGGGCACCTCGAGAAGGCCACCGAGGTGACGGTGTCCGGGTTGAGCTCGTGCTGGCAGAGGCAGTAGCCCTC
>CAJWMX010000489.1 GCA_913043805.1 uncultured Acidobacteriota bacterium
GCGGCGGTGGCCGTCGACGCCGGAACGGCGGGCTCGGTCGACGCCTCGGCAGCGGCCGGCAGCGCGTTCGCGTCGTCGTCCTCCCCGACGAACACGAACTCGACCCGCCGGTTCAGCGCGCGGTTTTCCGGAGTCGTGTTCGGCTCCAGCGAACGAAGGTCTGCGCAACCGGCCACCCCGACCCGGCCGGCATCGATCCCGCGGCCGACCACGAATCGCATGGCGGCGATGGCTCGCGCCGCCGACAGCTCCCAGTTCGACGGAAACCGCGCCGTCTGGATCGGGATGTCGTCGGTATGGCCCTCGATCATGATGCGGTGCTCGGATTCGAGCGCCAGGTCGACAAAGCGGCCCAGCGGAGATTCCGCCTCCTCCCGCAGGGTGGCGTCACCCTGCTGATAGAGCACGCGGCCGCTGATCCGGAGCAGGCCCCCCAGAGAGGTGATCTCGGCGTCTCCAGCTCACCCGCTCCGGCAACACCGGTCAGCACCGCCCAACCACCCAGCGTGGCGACGTCGTTGGCAACGTTGGCGGCGCCGCCGGGTACGGTGAGCTCCCGCTCGTGGGTCACGATGAGCACCGGCACTTCTCGCGAGATGCGAGCCGGGCTCGTGAAGATGTACTCGTCGGCGAGAATATCGCCCACCACCAGCACGGTCCGGTCCCTCAGGCGGGCCACGAGCCCCCGCACCGAGCGCCGAGACGGCATCTGGTTGCATCGTCCGTCTGGACTACAAAGCAAGGAAGGTGCCACGGCAGGCACGCTCACCCGTCCAGACGACGGGCCGTTTCGACCCCAACGCCGCTAGCAGCGCGCACGCGAGAGTGTCTCGCTCGACAGGGCATGTCGAAAAACCGACGTCCAGATTCAAGGTTGACCGGCGGATGACGATTATCCGACGGAGAGGCAATACCAGCCTCATGACACGAAGGGGGAGAAAAGAGCATGAAGTCGCGCTAGCGTCCACACGTCCATCACACCTCTGCCCAGCAGGGATTTACCTTGATTGAGTTGCTGATCTTCGTCGCCATCATCGGGATCATGGCCGCCATCAGCGTCCCCGGGCTGATGCGCGCCCGGATGTCAGGCAACGAAGCGTCGGCGATCGGGGCGCTCCGAGCCATCAACAGCGCGCAATCCACCTAGGCCGCAAGCTGTGGGGCCGGATTCTACGCGCCAAGCCTGGTGTCGCTGGGGACGGCGCCGACGGTGGGCGGCGGTGACGGCTTCGTCGGCACCGACCTCAACACGGACCCATCGGTCAAGAGCAGCTACACGATCACCCAGACGGCCGGCGCGGTGGCCGCAGGCGCGCCGGCATCGTGCAATGGGGTCGCGGCCGGCGCCTCGGTGAGCACCTACTTCGTGAGCGCGGCGCCGACGGCAGGTGGCGGTGCGCGCTTCTTCGGCACCAACCAGGGCGGCACGATCTATCAGTCGACGGCCGCGGTGGCGGTGACGCAGAACGGCGCGCCAGCCGGCGCGACCGTCCTGCAATAGAGGGCAGCTAGTCAGGGAGCGCGAAGACGAAGATCGCGTTCCCCGCTCGGGGGTTCTTCAGCTCCGGCAGCAGCGATGCCGGGAGAATGCTGGTCCAGCTGGAGCCCCCGAGCGGCCCGCCCGCGCCGAACGCGATGTATTGCTTGCCGTCGACCGCATAGCTGATGGGATAGCCATTGGCCATGGTGGTCAGCCGGCTCTGCCAGAGCTCGTCGCCGCTCTCGGCGTCATAGGCAAAGACGTAGCGCTCCCAGTCGCCCACGAAGACCAATCCACCGGCGGTCGTCAGCGCGGCAGTGTTGTAGGGGGCGCGGCGACGATGCTTCCACTTCGTCTCGCCGGTGCGAATGTCGAGCGCCTGGAACTCACCCAGCTGGCCTGGCGCATCCGGGTGAAAGTGATCCTCACGGCCCCGCACGCCACCGGCGCCGCCCCCGCCTAGCCGCTGCTCGACGGGCAGAAACGCTGCGGTCTCGCAGTTGAGGTTGAGCGGGATGTACATCGCCCCGGTGTCCGGATGGTAGGACATCGCGCGAAGGCTCTTGAAACCGCCGGTGCTGGGGCAGAAATACAGCATCTCGCCAACATCCGACACCATGCCTTCCCGGTAGGTCAGGCTGCCGCTGGCGGGGTCGAGATCCATGAGGTTCTGGTACCCCAGGTCGACGGCGTTGGTATAGGAACCGCTCTCGCGATCGAGCTCCCAGAGGATGCCGAGCTTGCCCATCGAGAAGACCGACTGCTTCCCGTCGTAGTCCACCAGGATCCGCTCGAACGTCTCGTCCATGTCATGGCTGTCGCCCGGGATGTGCTGGAAGTACCACTGCATTTCGCCGGTTTCGGGGTCGAGCGCCAGGGTCGAGTTGCTGTAGAGCGCGTCACCATCGGTGCCACGCGCATCACGGGACCACGGCTTCGCCTGCGACGTGCCATAGAACACCAGCCCGGTGGCCGGGTCGTAGCTGCCAGGAATCCAGGCATCGGCGCCGGCACGCGTCAGCAGCGGCAGGTCGCCCCACGTGTCGCCTCCTCGCTCTCCGGGCCGCGCGATCGTCGAGGTTCGCCACAGCACGTCGCCCGAGCGAGCGTCAATCCCGACGATGTAGCAGGTGTCTTCGCGAAACCGCTCGCAGCCGCGTAGCCCAGACACGATTACTCCGTCGGCCACCACGCCACCACTGGTGAAGCCGTAACCCTCCTCCTCGGGAGGAGCCGCCTTGGTCACCCACCGCTGGGCGCCAGTGCGAGCATCGATCCCGACCACATGCGCATCGACCGTATTCAGCAGGATCAGGTCCTCGTAGATGGCGAGGCTCCGTGTCTGCGCCCCGGGCCGACGGCGCTCGTCCATCTCGTACCGGTATTCCCAGATGAAGTCGCCGGTCGCGGCGTCGAGCGCGTGCACCACGTTGCCGGGATTGGCGATGAACATCACCCCATCGTGGACGAGCGGGGTGGTCTGCGACACCCCGGCCTCGAGTCCCCAGGACCAGGCCAGCTGGAGATCGCCGACGTTGCCGGCATCGATCTCCTCGAGCGG
>CAJWMX010000490.1 GCA_913043805.1 uncultured Acidobacteriota bacterium
CCGCTACGAGCGTGACGGCTCCCGGTGGCAACGTAGACCTCGCACCCGAGGATCGGCTTGATGTCCCGCTTCCGCGCCTCGTCATGAAAGATGACGCTGGAGAACAGATTGCCGTGTTCGGTGACCGCCAGCGCTGGCGCGCCGGACGCTTTGGCGTGATCGAGAAGCTCGCCGATCCGACAGGCGCCGTCGAGAAGGGAGAACTCGGTGTGTAGATGCAGGTGAACGAACTCGGAGGCCACCGCGCCTTACTCCCACTCGATGGTCGAGGGCGGCTTGCTGCTGATGTCGTAAACCACGCGATTTACGCCCCGCACTTCGTTCACGATACGTGACGAGATCACGGCCAGCAGATCATCGGGAAGGCGGGCCCAGTCCGCCGTCATGCCGTCCCGGCTCTCGACGGCCCGCAACGCCACCACATGCTCGTAGGTGCGTTCGTCGCCCATGACCCCCACGGTCTGGATCGGCAACAGCACCCCGAATGACTGCCACAAGCGGCGATACCAGCCGAACCGGCGCACCTCGTCGGCCACGACGGCATCGGCCGCGCGCAGAATCTCCAGCCGGGGCTCGGTGACCTCCCCCAGAATGCGCACGGCGAGCCCGGGACCGGGAAACGGTTGGCGCCAGACGAAGAGCTCGTCGAGACCGAGTTCCCCGCCCAGTCGACGGACCTCATCCTTGAAGAGCGCGCGCAACGGCTCGACGAGCGCGAAGCGAAGGCGCTCGGGGAGACCGCCGACGTTGTGGTGGCTCTTGATCGGCGCCGCCGGTCCGACCACCGAGACGCTCTCGATGACGTCGGGATACAGCGTTCCCTGGGCCAGGAAGTCGAATGACCCGAGTCTTGCGGCCACCGCCTCGAAGACGTCGATGAAGGTGCCGCCGATGATCTTCCGCTTCTTTTCGGGGTCGACGACGCCCGACAGCGCCTCGAGGAACTGGGTGCTGGCGTCCTCGTACACCACGTTGAGCGCCATCTGCGCCGAGAAGCGCTCCTGGATCTGTTTCGCCTCGTCTTTCCGGAGCAGTCCGTTGTCGACGAAGATACAGGTCAATCGGTCGCCGATGGCCCGCTGAATCAGCAGGGCGGCCACGGTCGAGTCCACGCCTCCGCTCAACCCGCAGACGACGCGGCCATCTCCCACCTGTTCCTGGATCTGCGCGGTGGCCTCGTCAAGGAACGACGCCATCGTCCAGTCGCCGGTGCACCCGCAGATGGGACCGGCGAACTGGCCGAGGATGTCGACGCCCCGTTCGGTGTGGACGACCTCGGGGTGAAACAGCAGCGCATAGAACCGCCGTGTCGCGTCTTCCATCGCCGCGATCGGAGCGTTGGCGCTGGTGCCGATCGCGCGAAACCCGTCGGGCAGGCTGGCGATCCGGTCGCCGTGACTCGCCCAGACACGTATTTCGGCCGGGACGGTATCGAACAGCGGACTGTCGGGCTCCACGGTCACTGTGGCGTGCCCGAACTCGCGCTCCGGGGCCGGTTCCACGTCTCCGCCCAGCATGAGGGACATCAGCTGCATGCCGTAGCAGATGCCCAGCACCGGCACGCCGAGGTCAAAGACCCCGGGCGCGCAGCGCGGCGCGCCGTCGTCGGTGACGCTCATCGGCCCGCCCGACAAGATGATGCCCTCGGGTTGTCGCGTCCGAAGTTCGTCGACCGACGTCTGAAAGGGAAGGATCTCCGTATAGACCTTCAACTCGCGCAAACGACGCGCGATCAGTTGGGTGTATTGGGACCCGAAATCCAGCACGAGGAGCGTTTGATGTGCCACACGCGACCGATACGATGGGAGAGGGTGAGACCGAGCGGTACGTACACCGCAGCTATTTGCCGATATTATAGCGAGGTGGATCGCCCGGCACCACAACATCTTGTAGTCTCTCAATGATCAGCCCTATCAGATGCGTGTGTTGCGCGGCGCTGGCGGCCTCGCTGGCGACCCCGACGCCGTCGGCGGCCCAGTTTTCGGACCGCGATCGTCGCGAGCCGTCGGTCCTGCTCCCCCTCGAGGAGCTCTGGACGACGATATTGCCGGCGTCCCCGGCCGTTCCGCCGCTGCACGCCGGCGACCGGGTCTATGTTCCGCTCCGTGACGGACAGATCGTCGCGGTCGCCGTGCTCGACGGCGAAGTCGAGTGGGAGGCGATGCAGACCATCAGCGGGGTGCCGACCGTTGGAGGCGGCCTGTTCTACGCCGCGACCCCGAATTCGCTCCGGGCGCTGAGCCTCGAGACCGGCGCCCTGGTCTGGCAGGTCCCGCTGCCGTCCCGGCTCTCGGCTCCGCTCGTCTGGAACAACGGCTGGCTTATCGCGGCGCTCGAATCCCAGGCGCTGCTGGCGGTGGCGGCCGAGACCGGCGCAACCATCTGGAACCGCGCTTTGGGCGGCGTCGCCCACGTCCGGCCGGCGCTGGCGGCCGACCGCATGTATGTATCGCTCGACAACGGCGGGCTCCTGGCCCTGTCGCTGCGGAGTGGGCAACTCCTGTGGGAGCAGCAACTGGATGGTCCGCCCGCCGAGGTCTTGCCGCTCGACGACCTCTTCGTCGGGTCGGCTGACAATCACTTCTATCGCCTGTCTCGCGTCGACGGCTCGATCAGGTGGCGCTGGCGCACCGGCGGAGACATCATCGGAAAGGCCGTGGTCGACGAGGAGCGCGTCTACTTTGCGTCGCTCGACAACGTGGTCTGGGCCCTCGACCGGGCCAGCGGTAATCAACATTGGCGACAGACGCTCGCGGCCCGTCCGACGGACGGGCCCGGGCATGCCGAGGACCTGCTCGTGCTCGCCGGGCTCGGTCGCACGTTGACCTTCCACGATCCCGAGGACGGGCTGCTGTACGGCCGGATGCAGGCGCCCGCGGAAGTGGCCTTTCCCCCGCTGGTGCTCACGGAGCCGACCGTGGGGCCCGTCGTGATGTACGTGACCGGAGACGGGCGCTTGCGCGCAATGGCTCGGGGGGTGACCCCCTTCCTTGTCGATGCCTCGGTGGCGCCGATCTTCTTCAAGAAACCGACGGCCGCG
>CAJWMX010000491.1 GCA_913043805.1 uncultured Acidobacteriota bacterium
CGTTGGCGTAGGTGTAGTCGGCGCCAACCAGATCGAGCACGCTCCGGTCTTCGCGCAGCAGACTCTCGATGAACAGCTCCGTCTCCTGCTGGAACGCCTCACGAAGGTTCTCGTCGAAGTCGGGAAAGACGATGGCGTCAGGCACGACGCTGCCGAGATCGCGCAGTCGCAGCCACTGCCCCGCGAAGTTGGCCACCAGCTCCGACGCGCGCGGATCGGACAGCATCCGCCTGGCCTGGTCCTCGAGCACCGCGGGATCCTGCAGCAGCAGGCCCGCTTCGGCCAGATCGAGCAACTCGTCATCCGGGCCACTCGACCACAGGAAGAACGACAATCGCGAGGCCAGCTCCAGATCGGTCAGCGCATAGGACTCGCCCGGCGTGACGCCGGTCGGGTCGCGCTCGATCCGGAACAGGAAGTCGGGCGAGATGAGCAGCCGCTCGAGCGCCAACTGCAGTCCCCCGTCGAACGACCCATCGTCGCGCCCGGCGCGATAGAACTGCATCAACGGCGTCAGGTCCGCCTCGCCCACCGGCCGCCGGTAGGCGCGTCGCGCCAGACGCGTGAGGATCTCTCGGGCGCAGGGCTCTTCTTCAGCCGTGCTCTCCGGCGAGCAACTGAAGACGGCCCGGCGACTCGGCGTGTCTCCGGGGCCGCGACTCTCGTAGGGACCGCCGACGACGACCTGGTCGACCGCCGCGTCTCCGTCACGCATTTCGTTCACCGAGACGGCAAAGATGCTCTGCCTGGGCTGCAGCACCCCTTCAGGCTCGGTGAACCGGCGGACGAACGACACCCCGACGACGCGCGGCCCCGCCTCCGCTTCGAACCGCACGCGGAGGTTGGCATCGGCGAAGAGCATGTACTCTTCCCATTCGGGGTCGCCAAACTGGTTCCCGCCGTAGCTGGCAGGCGCCTGCAGCACGTCGGGCTCCTCGCCGCCGAAGGTGAAGGTCCGCACCAGACGACCGTCGAGCCGCACCTGCAACTCGTGACGCGACCCCATGCCCCGGACGTAGTTCACATAGTTTCGGTGCAGGGTGATTTCCAGGTCGTACTCGCCGTCCACCGGGAAGTAGTGCTCGATCCCGATACCGCCCCGTGACCCGAACGGCAGCAGCTCGCTGGCGCGATCGTCCTGCACGTAGAGGATGGGTACCCGGTAGGTGGAGGTCGCCGGACCGGAGGGCGTCTCGCCGACCGCCAGCCTGGCGATCTTGCGTGCCGCTGACAGATAGCGCTCCATCAACGACGACGACACGGTCAGTACGCTGGCCATGTTGTCGAAACCGTGCTCGTCGAAGTTGTCGGCGGGCAGAAGCTCCGCCACATCCACCTCGAGACCGAGCAGGTCCCGAACAGCATTGGCGTACTCGGCTCGGTTCAGCCGATGGAACGCCTCGGTGCGCCCGGGATCGACCTCGGGCAGCGCCGCCCGATCGATCTCGTCTTCGAGCCACACGGCCAGACGATCGTAGGTGTCGTTCTCTGGCCGTGGCCGCCCGACCGGCGGCATCGAGCGCGTGCGTAGCTTACGCACCACGCTCTCCCAGATCTCCGCGTGCGTGCCAATCCGCTCCAGATCCAGCCCCTCGAGGCTCAGATCGGCCGTCTGCAGCCGGGGGTTATGGCAGGTGACGCAGTACTGCGTGATGGTCTCGTCGAGCAGCAACGCTTCGCCCTCAAGAGCGGCGCTGGCTTCGAGCGGTGGCGAAAGGACAGCGGGGACGAGAAGGGCGAGACAAACGGAGGCCGCGCCCAGTCCAATCAGCGGCACACGTCCACGAGCAAAGCCTCTAACCATCTGAAAACTGTGCTAGTTTCGCCGATGATCCGGCGGGTGTCAATTGACTGACCCGCTGCGATAGCATAGCCGCTGGCCACGGTGCATACGTGACGGACACCCCCCCTCCGCAACAGGTCGGCCGCTACAGGATCGAGCGCACGCTCGGGCAAGGCGGCATGGGACGGCTCTATCTGGCCACCGACCCGGTCATCGGCCGCCAGCTCGCCATCAAACTGATTCGCGACGAGCTCGCCGACCCCGAATTGCGCGCCCGTTTCCTGCAGGAGGCGCGGGCCGCCGGGGGGCTGCAGCACCCGAACGTGGTCACGGTATTCGACGCGGGCGAGCACGAGGGACACCCCTTCATCGCTATGGAGTACGTCGAAGGAGACACCCTCTCGGCCCTGATCAAGGCCAAGCGGGAGGTCCCGCTCTCGGCGCGGCTGCACCTGCTCGAGCAGCTCGGACGCGGCCTGGCCAGTGCCCACCGGGCCGGGCTCGTTCATCGCGACGTCAAGCCGGCGAACCTGATGGTCGACCGGGAAGGCACCTTGAAGGTGCTGGACTTCGGCATCGCCAGGGTGGCCGAGTCGGGGCTCACCTCCGCGGGGGTGGCCATTGGCACCATCAACTACATGTCACCGGAGCAGGTTGCCGGCCAGACGGTCGACTTTCGCAGCGACGTCTTTTCGGTCGGCGTGGTGATGCACGAGCTGCTGTCGTATCAGCCAGCCTTCCCCGGCACCGTGCAGGACGGCGTGATGTATCGGATCGTGCACGGGCAACCGGCGTCGCTCCGCGAGCTGTGCCCGGAGCTGCCGGCCGGGCTGTTTGTCATCGTCGAGCGCGCGATAGCCACCGACCCAGCGGGCCGTTATCAGGACCTGGAACTGATGGCTGACGAGATCGCGGCCGTCCGACAGACCCTGGGCGACGAGCCGCTGCTGCCCGCCGCCGACGCCGAAGGGGAAACGCTGCTCACGCCGTCGAGTCCGGCCAGCTTGCGCACCACGCCCCCGAGCCGGCCCGTGCCGCGTCCGCCCGCGCCCGGGCTCCAACCCGGAACCGACCCGGCCTTGGCGCCCACCGCCACCAGCGCCGCCATCGGGGCAGGTCGGGCGGGAGGCGGCGCGCTGCGCTGGGTCGCAGGAGCCGGGGGGCTGATCCTCCTGGTCGCGGCCGGCCTGACCTTCTTGCCGACCGACGATCCGCCCGCTGAGGAGGGCGACCCGGTCGCGACCACATCGGCC
>CAJWMX010000492.1 GCA_913043805.1 uncultured Acidobacteriota bacterium
CGGGAATATTCCTGCGCCCGGATCTGATCGGTGATCGACAGCGCGTCGCCCGTGATCCGCTCCATCGCACCCCAGAGGACACCCCGGTCGTAGGTCATGTCGATCGACAGCGACGACGGACCGGTCGAGATGATGCCAAACAGATCACCCTCGTGCACGAGCGTCTCGGAGAGCTGCTCGAAGACCTGTCTGACTTTCGGGGTCATCGACGGCGTCAGGTGCAGGTCGTCCACGAACAGGATGAAGATACGTCCCGCCGTATCGTTGGCGGGCGACGAGGCCGGCAGCACGATCCCCTCACGAACGGGCGGGGGCGGTGACAGCTGGTTGAATACGCGCCCTCCGTGTACCAGGACCAGCGACGCGATCTCCTGCTGCACCCCATCTTCCATGACCACAAAGTCGTCCTTGGTCAGGTCCGGGACGAAGACGCCGTCCCCATCGCGCACGATCACGTCGGTCGTGACGAGCGTGACGCCGGCACGAAACGTCGGCTGCGGCGCCCCCACCTCCACCTGGCCCACTGTGGTCGGGGGGTTCTCCTCGACAGTGGTGGGCGGCTGAGCCAGCAGCAGGGCAGAACACCCGATCGCCAGCACGAATCCACCCGTACCGACGGCCTTGCGACGCATCGATTCCATGCTCATCATCGGCCTCATTATAGCAGTCCACCTCTGCGACGAGTGTGGCGGCAAGCACTCACGATAGGACGTCGCGTCCGGCCGAAAGGTCTGTGGTCGAACTAGTCGGACCCGCCGTCCGATGGCGGAGACTTGGGGGGAGGGGGCTCCTCCGACGCGGAGGGTTCCGCGGAGGCCGTGGCCGATTCTCCACTGGCCTGCCCCTGACCAGCGCCGGAGCCACCGCGGCGTCGGCGACCGCCGCGGCGGCTCCGGCGTCGTCGGCCGAGTGCGCTCCGCAGCGCCTCGATCGTTTCGTCAAGTGTGGCCAATCGCTCCCTGGCTTCTTCGACGGTCCGCCAGGCATCCGGGTCGGTCAGCGCCGCCTGGGCCTGCAGCGCCGCCAGCTTCTCCGGCTCGCGCTGGCGATCCCCGATGCGCGCGACGATCGTCGCATAGCGGGCACGGAGACGCGCCAGGCCTTCTTCGTCGGTCACCGCGAGCGCGACATGGGTCGTCGTCCCCTCGCTCTCGCCAGCTGACTCGCCAGGCAAGGGCTCGGCCGGGTCAGGGAACTCCGACTCCGGTGTCGGCTCATCGCTCGACTCCGGTGTATCGTCACGGACCGCGTCAGCCGCGGCCGCGCTCTCGGCCTCACTCGCCGCCCTCCGTCGACGTTTTGCCCGTCGCTCCTCCCTGGCCTCGCGGTCGTATTCCTGAGGTGGCGGGGGCGGTTTCACCTTGAGGATCTTGTCCCAGTCGAACTTCAGACCGGGGTTGGCCTCCTCGATCGCCCGGATCGCCTCTGGGTCGAGCGCCAGCCGTCCCACCTTCACGTCGGGCGGCGTCCGGAACCAATACAGGACCCGCAGCTGCGGGGTGTCGCTTCTCCGGTAGGAGTGACAGAGATAGGTGCTCTCGTAACCGCGTTTGTCACGAGAGAAACGGAGGAAAGGCATCCGGTCGGACGGGCCCTACTTCTTCCTGACGGCCTTCTTCTTGATGGCGACCCGGTTCTTGGAAGCGGCTTTCTTCTTCGCTGTCGCCTTCTTCGCCGTCTTCTTTCTGACGACGGCGACCGTCCTCTTCGCCACACCCTTCTTAGCCGGCGCCTTCTTGGCCGCCCGCTTCGCGCCGCCCTTCGTCGCCGATTTGCGGGCGGGTGCCTTCTTGGCCGCCGACTTGCGCTTCGGCGCGCCTTGAGCCAGCCGTGCCACCTTGCTGGCTTGCGCCGCCGCCGCGGCACGGGCCGAGCGATACGTCATGGTGAACCGCATCTGCTCACCGACCGCGTAGTAGCTCCAGATCTCACTGACCGCAATCTTGTAGTTCCTGCACAGCCGGAGAGCGACGTCAGTGGTGCCAGCCGGGACATACAGGTAGAAAGCCCCTCTGGCCTTGGCAAAGTGGACCCACTCGGCCATCGCCTCCAGATGGTTGACCGACTCGGCGGTCTCCACCTCGATGACACCGTGGAGACGTCGCGGCGCCTTCGATGTCACCATGACGAGATCTGGGTAAACCTCACTTCCACCACACTTTACCGGAGTCGATTCCGGCTCGTCGCCGAGGTTGGTGCCGACCGTGTACCGACGCCGCAACTTTGCCTGAAGAAGCCGGATCACTCGATCGTGCTCGATCTGTTCGCGAATCGGACGGAGAAGGATCGGGCTCACGCTGCTCTCGCAATAGGCTGACTGACCTAACAGGTTCCCGCTGCCCAGACGGCAAGGGCTGACCCAGCCGAGATTCTACACCAGTACGAAATCTCCACGTCAGATACAACAGGCCGGCTTGACGGACTCCCGCTTTCGGTCGGACAATCCCACGGGAGTCGATTGGGGCATCATGACGTTGCCGGCCAGGCAGGCCATCTTGATTGTGGACGATGACGCAGGGGTCACCGACACCTTCTCCCGCCTGTTGCAGCTCGAAGGCTACACCGTCTACACGGCACTGAATCCCAAGGGTGGACTGGCGATCGCGGCCGACAAGTATCCTGACGCCACCATCCTCGACCTCAGAATGCCGATTCTCAACGGCCTGCAGTTCATGCAGCACTTGCGGAAGACGCCGGCCCTCAGCAAGACCCCCGTCGTAATCGTGACGGGCGACTACTTCATTGACGACGGCATGACCTCAAAGATCGAAGCCTTGGGCGCCTCCGTGCGACTCAAGCCGTTGTGGCTGGACAACCTCGTGGCGCTGGCCCAAGGGCCTACGACCGCTTGACCCGGCCCCGTTCTTCCGCCGTCCGGTCTTTTCCAAAGGGGTAAGGAGTGAACGATCGCTTTCTCCGCGCCTGCCGGCGCGAGCCGGTGGACGCGACACCAGTCTGGTTCATGCGTCAGGCCGGTCGCTACATGGCGTCCTATCGGGCCATCCGGGAGCGCCACACGCTGCTCGAGAT
>CAJWMX010000493.1 GCA_913043805.1 uncultured Acidobacteriota bacterium
TACCGACGAGGCCTGTGTGGGTGGCGCGCTCGGAGGGACTCGAACCCCCAACCGCGAGGTCACTGATCAGAACAAGCGCGCGATGGCCTTCAGATCGCTGGCATCACAGGCACTTGCTGGGAGGGGTAGTCATGGTCGAAATCAAGGGGACCGTTCTGGATACCGATTCTCGAGGTCTGTGGCACTTGGTGAGGTACCGCGGCCGGCTCGAAGTTGCCCTCGGTGCTGGCAGCGATGATTTCGAGCGCCTCCTCATGGGTCAGAGGTTCCTGTCCCGCGCACCGTCTGCAGTCAGCGGCTTGGCGGCGTGATCGGTGTTCTCAGACCGCGATCTAGAGGTTTCGGCGCGGTCGACGAGGCGGTGGGCCAGTTGTTTCCAGATGAGCTTGTGGATCGGAAGCAGGATCCACCAGTAAGCCCGGCCGGCGACGCCGCGAGGGTGGAAGCGGGCCAGTTGGCGCAGCTCGGCCGAGCCGGTGCTGGCGTCGGTGATGCGCCATTCGAGCCAGGCCTCGCCGGGGGCCTTCATCTCGGCTCGAAGGCGGAGCAGGCCGGGTGGTTCGTAGGCCTCGACGCGGAAGAAGTCGAGGGCGTCGCCGACGCGCAAGAGGTCGGGGTGGCGGCGTCCTCGGCGCATGCCGACGCCCCCGATGAGCTTGTCCAGCCACCCCCGTAACGTCCACAGAGGTCCTGCGACGAACCAGCCTCGGTTGCCGCCGATGCCCGAGACGGTCGCGAACAACACCGCAGGGCTGGCGGAAGTGGTGACCTCTTGGATGTCTTGGTAGATGGTCCCGCCGGCCCAGTCGGGGTCTTGGGGCATCGGCGATGCCGGAGTGTTGCTCGGCGCGCTGTCCATCCAGCTGGTGCGGATCTCGAGGTCACCGACAACGGCGAGGGCCCGCTCGATGGCTTCGTCGAGGGTGTGTGGTTCGTGATCGATGAGGCGGCGGATGTCGCGTTCGGGATACACGACGACGTCGTTGATGAGGCTGTCGACGAGTGGTCGGGCCAGGCCATAGGGGAGCGGGGTCACGAGGTTGACCCAGTGCGACGACAGGCGTGGGGTGAGCAGCGGCACGGGGATGATGAGTCGTCGTCGCAGTCCGGCGATGGCAGCGTGGCGGTCCATCATCTCCCGGTAGGTCAACACGTCGGGGCCACCGATCTCTAGGATCTGGCCGGCCGCTTCAGGTTCGTCGATGACGGCGACGAGGTAGTGCAACACGTCGGCGATGGCGATGGGTTGACACTTGGTCTTGGTGACCCAGCGGGGGCAGATCATGGCTGGGAGAACTTCGTCGAGGTGGCGCAGCATCTCGAATGAGGCGCTGCCAGAGCCGATGATCACCGCCGCCCGGACCTCGGTGACCGGGACGCTGCCGGATGCGAGGACGTGGCCGACCTCGTGGCGGCTGGCGAGATGGGGGGAGAGCTCGTCGGGGTCTTCCTCTCCCAATCCACCTAGGTAGACGACCCGGGAGAGGCCCGCCGTCTCGACTGCCTTGCGGGTGTTGTCGGCGCCGACCCGGTCGGTGTGTTCGAAGTCGCCGGCGTGTCCCATGGCGTGGACCAGGTAGTAGACGGCTTCGATGCCGGTCAGCGCGTCCTCGAGTGAGGTCTGGTCCAAGACGTCGGCCATGACGACCTCGACGTCGGGACGCCAGTCGGCGCCGGCGAGCCGGTCGGGGTTGCGGGCCAGGCACCGGACATCGTGGCCTGCGGCCAGTAACTCGGGCACGAGGCGGCCGCCGACATAGCCGGTCGCGCCGATGACTGCGACCTTCACGACGTGACCCGGTAGTGGGTCGCGATCGACTCGAGTCGCCGCAAAGCGACGCGACAGACCGCCAAGTAGGGCGCGGCTGGCCATGGCACCCCGAAGCCGACCCGGCACCGGTCTGGCGCGAGAGCCTCCACCATGTGATCGGTCGCAGGCACGCCCGCGATCTTCCAGGCCCAGCGCATCCCGTCTCGAGTGGTGATCTCGAAGGGCAGCCGCACACCGAGGAAGGTCCTCACCACCCCGATTGCGCCAGGTTCGACCCGGGGGCCGACGAGGTCGGCGTGTCGAACGGTCGGCCCCCACTCAGGCCAACGGTCTGGGTTCGTCAACAGCTCCCACACGGCTTCCGCCGGCGCATCGATGTCTCGATATACCCAGAGCGTCACCAGATCACGGTAACCGTGCCGTCGCGCCAATGGCTCGCCGACTGGCAGGGATCACAACTCCCGCGGCAGCGATCCGATCCGGCCGCAGGTCGGTGGCTTCATGGTCCTACTCAAGTGCAGCCTTGTAGGCGTCGAGTACTCGTTTGCGAGCCTCGGCGTGGTCGACGATGGGCCTCGGGTAGGTCTGGTCGAGCACGATCCCTGCAGCCGCGAGTTGATCGGGGTCGGCGAGGTGGGGCTCGTGGATGACCGGCGCCGCAAGCCCTGCAAGCTCGGGGACCCACCGGCGCACGTAGTCACCTGAAGCGTCGAACTTGATGGCTTGACTGTTGGGGTTGAAGACCCGGAAGTAGGGCGCCGCGTCGGGTCCGGTCCCGGCGACCCATTGCCAGTTGCCGGCGTTCTGGGCGACGTCGCCATCCACGAGGTGATGGCGGAAGAACCGCTCACCTTTGCGCCAGTCGACCAGCAGGTCCTTGACCAAGAAGCTGGCACAGATCATCCGTACCCGGTTGTGCATCCAGCCCGTCGCCGCCAGCTGGCGCATCCCGGCGTCCACGATCGGAAAGCCGGTTTGGCCCTGGCACCAGCGCTCGAAGCCGTCAGGGTCGTTGCGCCAGGCGATGTCGTCGTAGCGTGCCTTGAGCGCGACATCCGGCAGGTCCGGTCGCTGGGCGAGGGTGTGAGCCCACCAGTCCCGCCACGCCAGTTGACGAACGAACGCGGCGCGACCCTCCGTCTCGGTACCCACGACATCGAGCAGCGTTCGCGCCGCGATCGTGCCGAACTTGAGGTCGGCAGACAGATCAGAGGTACCCGCGACGCCGGGAAGATCGCGGGTGCTGGGGTA
>CAJWMX010000494.1 GCA_913043805.1 uncultured Acidobacteriota bacterium
CTGCCCGGTGGCGCCCGAGCCTCTGCGTCTGAATGCCGTGGTCGGGTTGCCCGAGGGCGGGTTCGCCGCCACGAGCCCGAGCACCGGCGACATCTGGGAATGGAACAGCACCGGCGGGTGGTCGCTGGTTCCCGGAAGCGAAGGCATCGGGCCGAATGGCATCGAGGTCACGCCGGACGGGCGGTGGTTTCTGGTCGCCGGTTACGGCGCCCAGTCGGTCATTCGACTTTCACGCGGCCGCACGCCGGTCGACACCACCTCGGTCGAGGTGGGCTTTAACGTCGACAACGTCCACTGGGCTCCGGACGGCTCGCTCCTGGCGGCGGGCCACACGTCCCCGAGCGGCTCACGGGTCGGCGAATGCATCGCACGCACGAGTTGCGCGGGAATCGTCTCCTACGTCGCCCGCGTCGATACAGAGACGATGAGCCAGCGTCAGATCTTCCGCTACGAGACCAACGAACACCTGCGGCTGGGCACCACCGCCATCGAGGTCGGTGACGAGCTGTGGGTCGGCCAGGTCGCCGGCGGCACCCGCATCGCCAGGGCTCCGCTCAGGTGACGTAATGTCTGCCGAGCACCAGCGCCCCGGGAGCCCGGTCTGGCACAGTCTGCGAGACGACCCGGTCTGCCGACTCACCGGAGTCGTGCTGGTGCTGCTGGCGGTGCCCTACGCGGTTCCGGTCGTCTCCTCAGCGGTGCTGGCCACCCTCTCGTCGCGCTACTTCGACATCATCCTCACCGGCTTGCCGATCGTCGCGATCCTCCACCGGCTGGATCGGGTCGAACATCCAGAAGAGCGCCGTTTCTGGCGGCATCTGGCCACTGGTCTCTCGTTCTGGCTGCTGGCCCGCCTGTATCTGGCTGTGCTTCCCAGCGCGAACCAGCCCGTCGCCGAATCGATCGGGGCCAACGTCCTGCTCCTGCTCTTCTACATGTTCGTCGTGCAGGCGACCGAGACCAAGCCGCATCGACCGGACGACTGGAGCGGAGACGACCCGGGCTACCGGCTCGAGTCGACAGGCCTGGTCGTCTTCGCGTCTGGCCTCATGGTGTTCTTCGCCCTGATCCCGTCAGGCGTCAACCCCGAGCTCTACGGCAGCCTGCTTCCGTCGCTGTACCTCTTCGTCGCCCTCGACATCTACCTGCTCGTGCGATTCCTGATGCTGGCCATCCCCCGAGGCGGGCGTCGCTGGCGCACGCTCTACGGCATGGCGGCGATGACCGCAGCGCTCTGGACCCTGACCGACTTGCTGGAGTGTCTCTCCTACGCCGGTCTGGTCGAGGTCCCGGTGGGCAGCTGGATGGACCTACTCTGGTGGCCACCCGTCGTCACGCTGGTCGTGACGGCACGGCTACGGGAGCACCCGTTCGAGACCGTCGCGCGCGCGCAGACCATCACCCTGCCGGCGCGACCGCGGTCCACGCCGAGCGCCCTGCTCCCGCTCGCCTTCGCGCTGCCGACCCTCCACCTCACGCTCTACGCGATGGGCCTGCTCGACGAGGCGAGCCGCGCGGCGCGGGAAGTGGCGGTCCTGGTCTTCCTCGCGGTTCTGGGTGGACTCGCGGTGCTGCACCAGCGGCTGCTGGAACGACGCAACCAGGGACTCGAGTCGGATCTCACGTCGGCCCACGACCGGCTCCTGCAGGCCCAGAAACTGGAAGCCCTCGGACGACTGGCGGGTGGCGTCGCCCATGACTTCAACAACCTGCTCACCGCCATCAATGGCCACAGCGAGCTGGCGCTGGACCAGCTGCCCCGCGAGCATCCGGCCCGGTCACAGGTCGAAGCGGTCGGCCGCGCCGGCGACCAGGCGGCGGGGCTCACGCGACAACTGCTGGCCTACAGCCGCCGCGAGGTCATGGAGCCGCGTAGCCTCGACATCAACCAGACCGTGCGCGAAGCCCAGCCGATGCTCCGGTGCCTTATTCGGGAGGACATCGAGATCGAGGTGGACCTGTCCGACGCCCTGGCCTCGGTGCGCGCCGACCCCGGACAGTTGCAACAGGTCGTGGTGAACCTCGCCGTCAATGCGCGCGACGCCATGCCCGATGGTGGCCGGTTGACGATCAGCACCGCCCCGGTTCACCTCGACGACGCGGCACGCGCCAAACGCCTGGGAATACCGGAGGGCGACTATGTGCGGCTCGCGGTGCGCGACACCGGCGAAGGCATGGAGCCGTCGACGCTGACGAAGATTTTCGAGCCCTTCTTCACGACCAAGCCGCAGGGCCGCGGCACGGGACTGGGACTGTCCACCGTCTACGGCATCGTGCAGCAGAGCCAGGGTGCGGTCGAGGTCGAGAGCAGTCCGGGGGCCGGCACGCTCTTCTCGGTCTGGCTGCCAGCCACCGGGGATCCCCCTCCCGACCAACAGCAGGTTGCCCGCGCTCTTCCCCGCCCATCGAATAGCGCCGAAACCGTGCTGCTGGTGGAGGACGATCACGCCGTGCTGGAACTGGCGCAGACCGTGCTCCAGCGACATGACTATGCCGTCCTGACCGCCCGGGACGGTGACGAGGCGCTGGCCCGGCATCGCGAGCACGCCGGGCGGATCGACCTCCTAGTCACCGATCTGATCCTGCCGGGGATCAACGGGCGTGTCCTCGCCGAGCAGTTGTCGACCCTGCGACCCGATATGCGCGTGCTCTACATGTCCGGCTACATCAACGGCACGCTCCCCAAGGCGGACCCGCCGACGTTCCTCCAGAAACCGTTCACTCCGGCCACGCTCGCCAACAAGGTCCGGCAGACCCTGGACGCGCACTGACCCGGAGGCCATTTCGGTATACAACTGGAGGAGGCCACACCGTGTCACCCTCCTTCCTTCGCAGCGCCGCGGCGATTGCACTCGTCCTCATGGTGGTCCCAGTCGTGCTGGGCCAGAGCCGAGCCACCGGTCTCGTGCTCGACGGGGTCAACGACCAGCCACTCGCCGACGCGGTCGTAGAGGGCGGCGGCGCGAGCACGACGACCGGGCCGGAGGGCCGCTTCACGCTCGAGCTGCCTCCCGGCACC
>CAJWMX010000495.1 GCA_913043805.1 uncultured Acidobacteriota bacterium
GTACGCCGGCCAATGCGGCCCCGGACGCCGCCAGTCTGCCCACACGTCTCGCCACCCGGCGTCTGGCCACGGCGTTCTTCGCCGGCTCGCCTCGCAGCGCGGCTTCGAGCTTCAGCGCGGGCGCCCACCCCTCGTCGTCGGACAGGTCCACCGCCACGCCGACCCGCGGCGGCAGCCCGGGCAAGTCGGCGCGTCGCGCCGACGACGTGCACGGAGGCAACGGTTCCGACGACGCGACGCGCTCCTCGATGCTCTCGCCGTCGAACTCCTCGGGCCTGAGCAGTTCCAGCGACCGGAAGAACCCGAAGGCATCTTCTTCGAGCGGCGTCGCGGTCAAGAGCAGTAAGTGCCGACCAAGCTCCGCCAGCGGAGCCACCGCGCGGTAGGCGGCGTTGCCCGGGTGGCCGGGGGCGCGGCGGAGATGGTGCGCCTCATCGACGATGACCAGGTCCAGCCCGGCGTCCACCGCCTGCTCGGTCAGACGGGGGTGCTCCTGCAAGAACTGCAGCCCAACCACCGTATGCCTGTAGGCGAGGAACGGATTGAAGCCGGCTCCGAAATCCTTCTCGACGTCGGCGAGACGCTTGTCGTCGAGCAACACGAACACCTGGTGGTACTTGCGCCACAGCTCGCCGAGCCACTGGACGGTCAGGGTCTCGGGGGCGATGACCAAAGCGCGCTCCGCGCGACCGGTGCGCACCAGATGATTGAGGATCAAGCAGGCCTCGACGGTCTTCCCCAGTCCCACTTCGTCGGCCAGCAGCCACCGGGTCGGATCGGTCCGGGTGGCTCGCTCGGCGGCGTGAAGCTGATGCGGAAACAGGTGGATGCGGCCCCCCAGGAACGAGCCCAGGCCATCGGCCTCGCGCACCGCGGCCAGATGCAACGCGTCGAGTCTGAGCGCGAATGAAGCGAGGGGGTCGACATCGCCGTGGGCCAGGCGCTCGACCAGCGACTCGCCGATCCGAACCGGCCAGAGCTCCGCCACCTCCAGGTCGCGCCCGTCGACAAGGCGAACCAGCGTCTCGTCAAGCTGGACGTCGACCTGCACCTGCTCGCCCGTCGCAATCACCCGGGCGGGTGCGCCCGCCGCGAACATCAGCGGTACGAGCGCGTCGCTGCTGGCCGCCAACCGCAGCACGGTGTCAGCTTCGGGGAACGCGACGACGAGCGTCCGCCCGTCGATGGACTCGATCAGCCCCGGTCCGAGGTCCGAGTTGAAACGGTGGGTGAGCCGGTCGCCAGGTTCCCAGGACATCCGCGGGCGCGCTAGGAAGCGTCGGGAGGGGTCAAGACCTCGGCCACCGCGCCCCAGGTGTCGGGGTCGAGCGCCAGCAGGCTGAGCAGATAGAGGTCAACCTCGTCGGCCGGGAACCGCTCCCGGATCGCGGTGATCGCCGGTGCCAGTCGATCCGCTCCGACCGGCTCAGGCTCGACGTCGGCGTCAATGAGACCGTCCTCGTTCGGAATGCCGAGCTCGTCGAGGAAGGCCCCGAGCAGCACCTGCCGCTCGCCGAGATGCAGCGCCAACAACAACGACGAGGCTAGCGAGTCGTCGGGACGGACCCGGCTGGCCAGATACTCGATCCGGCGCTCTGGCGACAGCTTGCGGACGCCGGCGGGCCGGAAATTGAGCGTGGCGGCGATCGCCTGGACGGCTTGGGCCCGCATCTCCGGGTCGCCGTCGAAAAGCGCCTGGGCCGCCAGCTGTCGGGTTCCGGGATCGAGTGCGGCCCACACCCGGACCGGCGTACATTCGTCGAGCTTCACGTCTGAGAGGATGGTCATGGCTGCGGTGCGTTCGTGTCCTACTGAGCGCGTAGCATATCCGCTGGGTCAACCAGGGCGGCCCGGCGGGAGGAAAGATAGGAGGCCAAGAGCACCAGACCCAGCACCGCGCGGGCTACCGCACCGAGTGTGCTCGGGTCGGTCGCCGGAGTGTCGAACAGCACACTGGCGACCAGTCGGCTGAGCCCCGCCACTGCCGCCAGACCGAGCAACGTCCCCGCCACCGCCACGCCAGCGCCCCGTCTGAGCACCGCGATGGCCAACCGTTGATCCGGGTGTCGAGCCTTTCATCCTCGACCCCTTTGAGGTGCGCCATGTAGCGCAAGAACGGCAGCACCTTCATCTTCTTCTTGTAGAGACCGCGCTCCTCGGGCAGGTAGCCGATACGATCCTCCGCGTCGAGCGCCGAGGCGTGTCCCAGCACCGACACCTCTCCCCTGTCCGGGAAGAGGATGGACATGATCATCCGGATGGAGGTGGTCTTGCCGGCCCCGTCGGGGCCGATGAAGCCGTAGAGGCCGCCGCGCGGCACCACCAGGTCGAGCCGGTCGACCGCGATCTTCGGCCCGAACGTCTTGGTGACGCCGCTCAACCGGATCGCGTCGTCAGAGTGGTCGGTTCGGGTCAATGATGCTCCGCCACATGTGAGCGACGGGGCTGCCGTCGAAACCGAGACCTTCGGTGGGCTGCCGGAACTGGCGACCGATGATGTCGGTGAACTCTGCCGCGCGCACCTCCCGCATGTTCTCGTCGAAGGCGTATTGATCGTTCACCGTGACCAGCCGCGACTCCATGTAGTAGCGATGTTTACGGGCGAATTCGTAGTCGGCCTTGATGTACTCGTCGGGCTCGTAGTCCGCGCCGAAGATCCGGTTGTAGATCTCCGGGTACCCGTACCCCACCGAGTCGTCCGGGAAGAAACGTAGCGCCTGGTGGTACTTGACGGCCCAGGCCACCCGCTCGTCGACATACGGCGCGAACAGCTGCGCGCCCCAGTACCCGTGGTCGGCCTTCATCAGATTCTGCGTCACGTCGTGAATCAGGCAGGCGAACACCGTGCGCTCGGGCTGGCCGGTCTGCACCGCATGATTGGCGCTCTGCAGCACGTGGCGCGCCGGCGCGAATCGCCGCTCGAAGAAGTCGAGCAACGTCGGCCGCTCGGGCATCGGCTCGAAGCCACTGGCGGTCGGCTGGAACAGGTTGCCAGTGCCTCGGGGGACCCGAGG
>CAJWMX010000496.1 GCA_913043805.1 uncultured Acidobacteriota bacterium
CGGGCCGCCGATCCGATTCCGGTCGTCGGTGATGTCGATGAGGTGTCGGTAGTACCAGTCGACGTAGCGGTCGCGGCCATCAGGCTCGGCCGCCGGTGTCATCGTCACGATGACGCGCTCGCGGATCTGGTCGAAGAGCGGACCATCTTCGACCGCCAACCGGTAGGCCAGCTCCATCAGCATCTCAGGGGGACCGGTCTCGCCGCTGTGGAGGCCGGCCATGAAGTGGTAGATCGGCTTGGCCCGGCCGATGATGTCGGCCGCCTCCGCTTCGCTCAGCTCGCGCGGGTCCGCCAGTTGTCCGAGCAGTTGCCGGTAGGTCTCCAGGTCGGCGATCGTCTCGGCGTCGGCAATGGCCAGGACGACCATCTCCCGTCCCTCGTCGGTGCGTCCGGCCGACATCAGGGTGACGCGCGGCGACGCCTCGGCTAGCGCCCGGTAGTACTCCAGCAACTCGCCGTAGTAGGTGAGCTCGTTCGGCGCGCCGACATGATGGCCCAGTGTGTACTTGGGCGAGGGCACGCCGTCGACGACGGGCAGATGGTCCACCAGGGGGCTGAGGAACTCCGGCCGGGTTGTCCACTCCTCGACCTGCTGGGCAAAGTCCGGGTCCATTGCCTGGGTCTGGGCTGCTGCCGGCGCCACCAGGCTCAGGGCCACGAACGGGAGCAGAAGTCTGGTCAGCACCGAGGCAGGGCTGGCGGTTGAATGCTGTCGCATGGCGGAGGATCCCTCACTCTGTGGGCGTTCGTCGATTCTACCTGTGGCCGATTTCATATCGGTCAGTCTCATACGAGTTTGTGCCCCCTTTTTGGGCACAGTGGGGGCAAGGTCGAGTTTTATTGAGGTTTTGGGGTCGGCATGCCGATTTCTCTAGTTGTGGGTGCCGGCCGTCTGAATGGGACGGCGTGGAGTCGACAGTGCTGGGGAGCCAGGTGGCCGGCGACCTTGGGGGGCATCGCAAGAGCGGTGCCCCCTTTTTTTCGGGGACCGGCGCCTCGCTATAATCCGACACAGTGCGACGCATTGATCTGAACGCTGACGTCGGCGAGTCGTTCGGCGCCTACACGCTGGGCCAGGACGAAGCCGTCATGCGTCACATCACGTCGGCGAACATCGCCTGTGGGCTTCACGCGGGTGACCCCTGTGTGATGCGTGACACCGTCCGGCTGGCGGTGACGGCCGGGGTCGGCATCGGCGCCCACCCGGGCTTTCCGGACCTGACCGGTTTTGGCCGGCGCGAGATGGAGATGTCAGAGCGCCAGGTCGAAGATCTGGTGGCGTATCAGATTGGCGCACTGGCTGGCGTCGCCGCGGCCGAAGAGGCGCGGCTGCATCACGTCAAGCCCCACGGCGCGCTCTACAACATGGCGGCGCGGGATCGGCGGCTGGCCGATGCCATTGCCCGCGCGGTGGTCGACATCGACGCCACCCTGGTCCTGTTCGGTCTGGCGGGATCGGCTCTGATCGACGCGGCGGAATCGGTCGGGCTTCGGACCGCGTCAGAGGTGTTTGCCGATCGGGTCTACCAGGCCGATGGCGCACTCGTGCCTCGTGGACAGCCCGGGGCCGTCATCGACGATCCGAAGCTGCTGGTGGAGCGGGCGGTGCGTCTGGCCCAGGACGGCACCGTGGTCGCCCAGTCCGGCGAGACGCTGGAACTGCGAAGCGACACGATCTGTCTGCACGGCGATACCTCCGGCGCGGCCGAGCTCGCGGCGCGTCTCCGGAGCGGACTGGAAGCGGCTGGCGTGCGGGTCCTGCCGGTCGGAATGGGCGAGTGAGCTTCGCCTAGTGCACCGTGTGAGGTTCGGTGAGGGCGAACTCGGCGATCGTGGCGTCGAAGTGGGTCCCGTCCTTCAGCACCATCTGATAGGTGCCGCGCATCGAGCCGAACGGCGTCGACAGGTGACTCCCTGAGGTGTATTCGAACGCCTGTCCGGGCTCCAGCGTTGGCTGGTGGCCGACCACGCCCAGTCCTTTGACCTCCTCCACTTCGTTCGATTCGTTGGTGATGATCCAGTGACGGCTCACGAGCTGGACCGTCTCCGAGCCTTCGTTCGCGATCCGCACGGTGTAGGTGAAGAACCATCGCGCAGGTTCGGTTTCCGCATGGGAGAACCGAGAGGTCACGTTCACGCGCACGCCGTTGGTGCACGCTTCCGAGGTGTGGACGCCGCTTGCTCGCATGGTGTGTCGTCGCTCCAGAACCGACGGTCGCTCTGGCGCGTCTAGGGCCGCGCACGTCCAACCGCCACTCCTCTATATAGTAGCCCCGCTCCGATGATCCCCATCGACACGCTGCTCGGCGGCTACCGCACCGGCTATTTCCCGATGGCCGTGCACGGTGGCATCAAGTGGTTCTCACCGGGGCGGCGCGGCGTAATTCCACTGGACACGTTCCGCGTGTCGCGGCGGCTCACCCGACTCATCCGTCAGAACCGGTTCGAGACCAGCGTCAACCGATCGTTCCGCGACGTGATCACCGCCTGTGCCACCCGGCCCGATCCCAGCGGCAACTGGATCGACCAGGAGATCCTGGACAGCTACTGCGCGCTGCATGAGGCCGGGCATGCCCACTCGGTCGAGGTGTGGGACAAGGGCAGGCTTGCCGGCGGGCTCTACGGCGTGAGCTTACGTGGCGCGTTCTTCGGCGAGTCGATGTTCCATGTCGTGCGGGACGCGTCGAAGGTGGCGCTGCACGCGCTGGTCACCCGTCTCCGGGAGCGCGGCTATCAACTGCTGGACGTCCAGTGGGTCACGCCCCACCTGGAGCAGTTCGGCGCCGTCGAGATCGATCGCCTGGCGTATCTGGTCGAGCTTGGCGAGAGCATGCAGGTCCGCTGCACGTTCACGGACCCACCCCAGCCGGCCGACGCCGTGCCTCAGGGTGAGACGTAGGCGGGCCGGTCGCCGGCCTGCGCCAGGTCCCAGCTCAGCTGGTGTACGAACCGCACGATCCGCGTCATCTTGTCGTAGTCCAACAGGTTCGGGCTGTCGCGTTCAGTGT
>CAJWMX010000497.1 GCA_913043805.1 uncultured Acidobacteriota bacterium
CGGGTCAAGCTGCACACGGTCGGCGAGATCTTCACGATCCGCTACGGCACCCGCCGTTGCCAGTGGCTGACCAGCCTCTGCGTACAGACCGAATACGCCATCGTCAATCTGATCGAGGCTTACGTGATTGGGGTCATCCTCAGCACCCTGACCCCGATCTCGATGTTTGGCGGCGTCATGGTGGCGGCCGTGATCTTCGCCACGTATGTGTCGCTGGGCGGACTATGGGGCACGGCGGTCTCGAACCTCATCCACTGCACCGTGGTCCTGATCGGGCTGGGCGCCGTCGGCATCATGGGCGTCGAGCAGCTCGGCGGCTGGACGGGCGTGCAAGCCAGCATCGGCGAACACCTCGCCGCCGCATCGCGGAGCGAAGCCGCCTGGTGGGGCTTTGCCGGCGCCGGCTGGCTCCCGGTGTTCGGCATGTTCTTCTCCGCCGCGGTCCATACGCCTGCGGCGTCGATCTACACAAACTACTCCACCGCCGCGCGTAGCGAGCGCAGCATCGCGCCGGCCTTTCTGCTTGGTGGGCTGATCGGCGCGGTGATGCCAATTCTGGCCGGTGTGGTCGGCATCCTCACCACCGCCCGTTACGGTCTCGACGCCGGCTTGGGCGGCTACCGGAACCTGACCACGCTGGCCTCCGAGATCAGCCCGGTCGTGGGCGGCGTGGCGCTGGCCGCCGTGCTGGCCGCGGTCATCTCGTCAGGCGGACCGATTCTCCTCTCGAGCGCCACCATGTTCGTTCGCGACTGGTTGCCGTTCACGCGCGAGTACTCCTCCGAGAAACAGCTGAAGGCGTATCAGATCACCACGACGATCTACGCCTTCGTGGCCGCCCTGGCGGCCTGGTTCGTCGCCACCTATACCAACGTGTCGATCCTGGATCTGCTGCTGTTCGGCTTCGCCATGGTGGTGCCGCCGGCGCTCTCGGTCGCCTATGTCGTCTACTGGCCGCGCACGACCGAACTGGGCGCCTACTGGGGGATGGCCATCGGATACGGGGCCGGACTGGTCTGGTTCGCGGCCATCAAGATCTCGCTCGCGGTCGGGTTCGCAGCCCCGGAGGGCTCCGGCATGCTGCGTCAGATCCTGGCCTACTGCTTCACGGTGGACGGCGAAGGGATCGACCCCTCGTATCCCACGTTCTTCGTCCCGCTGGTGGCGGTGCCGATCATCTCGTTGCTGACCAAGCAGGGTCCGCTCCGCGAGGACTTCTACGAGATCCTGTCGGGCAAGAAGCGCGTGGACAAAGAGCTGGTCTAGCCGCCACGTGGCGACCGGCGCCCACCCTCCCGCGCTATAATTCCCGCCGCGATAGTCCCGCCCGTCCGTCTCCCTGTTCTCGAGGTTCCTACATGTCTACAGACGCTGTTTCCGTGTCGCACCGCGACGGCATCGCCGTCCTGACCCTGCATAACCCGCCGGTCAACGGGCTTGGGTTTGCCGTCCGTGTCGGTCTCGCACAGGCCATCGACGCGGTCTCGGGCGACGCCAACGTCAAAGGCATCGTGCTGACCGGCTCGGGCAAGATGTTCAGCGGGGGCGCCGACATCCGGGAGTTCGGGCGCACGCCACCCGAGGGGACCCCTCCGCTGCCGGACCTCATCGACCGCCTGGAGGCGCTCGACACACCGGTGGTTGCCGCCATCCACGGCGTCGCGCTTGGGGGCGGGTGCGAGTTGACGCTCGGCTGTCACGTACGACTCGCCGCCCAGGGCACCCGAATCGGGCTGCCGGAGGTCACGCTCGGCATTCTGCCCGGCGCTGGCGGCACCCAGCGAATGCCTCGGCTGATCGGCGTCCCTGCCGCGCTCGACATGATCGTCAGCGGGAAGATGTTGCCGACGGCCAAGGCAGCCAGTCTGGGCATCCTGGATGAGGTCGTCGACGGCGACGTGGTGGAGGCCGCCGTCGCTCGGGCCCGGGAGCTGGTCGACGCCGGCTCGCCGATTCGCCGCGCCTCGGCCCTGGACGAACGGCTCATCGAAGCACGCGACAACCCGGGACTCTTCGACAAGTTCCGGAAGAAGATGGCCCGACGCGCCCGGGGCTTCAACGCTCCCTACGCCTGCGTGGACTGCGTGGAAGCGGCGGTTTCGAAGCCGCTCGCCGAAGGACTGGCCTACGATCGCGCGCGGTTTCTCGAACTGGTCGCGTCCGACCAGTCGAAAGCCCAGCGCCATGCCTTCTTCGCCGAGCGTGAGGTCGCCAAGATCCCTGACGTCCCCAAGGACACGCCGACCCAGGCGGTCGACACCGCGGCCGTCATCGGGTGCGGCACCATGGGCGGCGGCATCGCCATGAACTTCGCCAACGCCGGCATCCCGGTCAAAGTCTTCGAGGTCTCACAGGAGGCGATCGACAAGGGGATGACGACCATCACCAAGAACTACGCCGCCACCGTCTCGAAGGGACGACTTTCGCAGGCGGCGATGGACCAGCGGCTGGGTCTCATCTCGACCACGCTCGACTATGCCGACCTGGCGCAGGCCGACGTGGTCATCGAAGCCGTGTTCGAGAACATGGACATCAAGAAGAAGGTCTTCGGCACCCTCGACACGACGTGCAAACCGGAGACGATTCTCGCCACCAACACGTCGACCCTCGACGTGGACGAGATCGCGAGCGCCACCGCTCGACCGGACAAGGTGCTCGGCACGCACTTCTTCAGCCCGGCGAACGTCATGAAGCTGATGGAGAACGTGCGCGGCCAGGCCAGCTCGCCTGAGACGATCGCCACCATCATGGGCCTATCGAAGCGCATCGGGAAGATCGGCGTGCTGGTGGGGGTTTGCGACGGTTTCGTAGGCAACCGGATGCTGTATGCCTATCGGCGTCAGGCCGATTTCCTTCTCGAGGAAGGCGCAACGCCACAGCAGATCGACAAGGTGATCTACGACTTCGGGCTCCCGATGGGCCCCTTCACGATGGCGGATCTCGCCGGGCTGGACGTGGGCTGGCGGATTCGACAGGGACAGGCGGCCACCCGCCCCCAGC
>CAJWMX010000498.1 GCA_913043805.1 uncultured Acidobacteriota bacterium
CAGGCAGCGGAAATCGACGTCTGCCGGCTCCGCAACCACGGCCCTGGAGAAGTAGCCCAGAGCAACCCTGGGGATCGAGGTGGTCCCTACGTTGGCGCCAATGTCCACCATGGTGTGACCGTGCGCGCCCAGCCGGCGCGCCTGCTCGATCTCGAACATGGTGGGCAGTCGGCGGCTGCGGGCGATGAGACGGCCCAGTCCGCGGTCGGCGTAGGGGATGTGCCACAGAAAGCCGTCGACGACCTTCCGTCGCACCGGGGCATCCACCCCCCGGAGCTTCAGCTCGAGGGCCTCCCGGTAGCGAGACACCGTTTCCGCCCAGCGCGCCCCCTCGACCTTCGGTGAGGCGGATCGCACGCGTTCCAGCAGGTCGAACGGCAGGGCCATAGGTGCGTCGGATCCTATCCCAGGGTCTGTGGGCGGCCAGTCAGCGTGGGAGCGCTACCAGGGGAAGACCTCGCGCAGCAGCCGGGCCTAACGGCGGGACAGCGGTACCGTACCGGCGCCCGGGCACACGATGGAGTAGGTCCCCGCGTCAGCCGGCTAGATCTCGGCGATCTGGCCAAGGTTGACGGGATACCCTCGATGGGCCCGCCCTCGATCTGGTCAGGTATCTCGCCGGCGATCGCTGAGCGGACCCTGCCGCCACGGGTCGCGGCTGGTATCATTTTCACATCGAGACAGAACCGGGCCGCGACCGGCCCGGTTCGAGACTCTGGGAGTTGCAGATGAAGACTCGCGCCAGTTGGCTGACCGTTGCCGTTGCGGCCCTCCTCCTTGTGTCGGCGCTACCCGCCGCCGCTCAAATCGACCGGGTCCGCGACCCGAACTGGACCACGCCGCGTCTGCCTGACGGACAGCCGGACCTCCAGGGGCAGTGGGGCAACAAGACGATCACGCCGATCGAGCGGCGGGAAGGAGAAACGCGGGCCTTCCTTAGCGACGAGGAGATGGCCACGCTCAACCAGCAGCGGGCCGACGCCGAGGCGGCCAACGACGCCCGACCGGCGCAGCGGACCGAAGCGGGCCGGAACGTGGGCGGCTACGGCAGCTACTGGCTCGACTCGGGCGACACCGTGCTGTCGACCGGGCAGACCTCGATGGTGACGGACCCGCCGACCGGCCGCGCCCCGGTCAAGCAGTGGGCGCTCGACACCAAGGCCTGGCGGCTGGCCAACGAGTTCGACACCTACGACAACATGAGCGTGTGGGACCGCTGCATCTCACGGGGCGTACCCGGCTCGATGCTGCCAGCCGGCTACAACAACGTCTATCGCATCTTCCAGACGCCGGACCACGTGGCCATCTTCCACGAGATGATCCACGACGCCCGGATCATCCCGCTCTCGGACAAACCGTTCGTGGACGACCGGATCGACCAGTGGATGGGCGACTCGCGCGCCCACTGGGAAGGTGACGTCCTGGTGGTCGAGACCCGCGGTTTCCACAACCGCGGATGGATCGCGTCGAGCTTCGCTGGCGGCCGCCTCAAGGGGATTCCGACCAGCACGGCTCTGCATGTCGTGGAGCGCTACGAGCGGGTGTCGGAAACCACGATCATGTGGGAGGTCACGGTCACCGACCCGAACGTCTACACCGCGCCATGGACGATCTCGATGCCGCTCACCGCCGAGCCGGGCTATCAGATGTTCGAGTACGCCTGTCACGAGGGGAACTACGCGGTCCCGAACTCGCTCAGCGGCGAGCGCCACCTCGAGCGCAATCCACATCCGACCGACGGACAGCAATAGGCGCTCCTCGGCACCATGGGGATCGGGCGATTCCCCTTGCGCGGGTCCCAGTGACCCACTATGGTGAGTGTTTGCTTACTCTATACTTCCATGGGGCTTCGCCCCAAACCCTTCGTGGGGCCCCGCCGCCCCACGCCAGGCCCACGGGGCGCGCCGTACGCGCCCGGCAGGCTTCTTGTTCGGCTAGCCTGCTTCGGATTCTCGCAAGGAGCACCCTGATCATGCGTCGTCTGACCCCTGCCGTTGGTGCCGTTCTCGTCGTGCTCGGCCTCACCCTATCCGCCCCGACTGCCGAGGCGCAGACCGAGGGCGTCACCCTCGGCGCCGTCGCGCTCAATGTCGCTGACATCCCGCGGGCCGAGAAGTTCTACTCGGAGGTGTTCGGGCTGGTGCGGACCTTCCAGTTCCCGCCCGACGGCCCCGACGAGAACCTCATCGAGATCGGGCTGGGCCGCCCCGACCAGCCAGGCGGCATGGGCCTGCTGCTGGCCCGCTTCGACGACACCCCGCTACCGGAAGAAAAGAGCAGATACGGTCGGATCATCATCAACAGTCCCAACGCCCGGGCGCTCGCCGACCGGGCGATCGCGGCGGGGGCGAAGATGAATCGCGACCTGACCTCGCCGGGCGGGCCGATCCTGCTCTTCCTGAATGACCTCGACGGGTACGAGTTCGAGATCTACCAGCCGGCCCCGCAGTAGGAGTCTTTGATGACACGCAGAGTGATCTCGACCGCGGCGGTGGCGCTCATGGCGCTGGGCGGCGAGGCCGCCGAGGCGCAACCGTGGCAAACCTACGGCACCGAGAACGGCGAATGGCGCAGCTACGCCGGTAACATCGCCGGCCAGAAGTACTCATCACTCGACCAGATCGACGCCACGAACTTCAGCGATCTCGAGCTGGCGTGGGAGTGGACCACAATCGATCGGTTCGTCAGCAAGACGACACCGGACGGTGGCGAGTGGTATGCACCTCTCGACAGCATCGTCGACGCGCTGGTCGAGGAAACCCCGAACCTGTACCGCGAGGGCCAGTCACCGAATCCGTCACGCTTTCAGGCGACGCCGTTGATGGTGGGCGGAGTGCTCTACTTCAACACCCCACTGTCGCAGGGCGTGGCGGTCGACGCGACGACGGGCGAGACGCTCTGGGTCTACAACCCGAAGACCTACGAAGAAGGAACGCCGTCGATGTCTGGCCCCTGGACGCAACGTGGCGTCGCCTACTGGACCGACGGCGAAGGCG
>CAJWMX010000499.1 GCA_913043805.1 uncultured Acidobacteriota bacterium
AGCTGATCTGGAACAACCCCGGGAATCCCCACAATCCGATGATGGACGCCGAGGGGCGGGTCTGGATGACCCACCAGATCCGCGGCCCGGGCAATCCGGCCTGGTGCCGGGAGGGTTCGACGAACCCCTACGCGCAGCACTACCCGATGAGCCGGGCGGCGCGGCACGCCGCCTACTACGACCCCGCCACCGAAGCGGTCGAGCTGATCGACACCTGCTTCAACACGCATCACCTCCAGTTCGGCTACGAGCATGTCGAGCGGCTGTACTTCAGCTCGGTCGGCCCGGTGATCGGCTGGCTCGACGTCGAGGTCTACGAGGAGACCGGTGACGCCGAGGCGGCGCAGGGCTGGTGCCCGATCATCGTCGACACCAACGGCGACGGTCAGATCACCGAGTGGGTCAATCGAGCCGGCGAGCTCGATCCGACCAAGGACAAGGAAATGGGCGGGGGTTGGTATGGCATCGTGCCGGATCCGACCGCTGAGAACGTCGTCTGGGCCGCGTCGGGCGGAGTGCCAGGACAGATCGTCCGGCTGGAGGTTGGCAACAACCCACCGGAAACCTGCGTGGCCGAGTACTACCAGCCGCCGTTCGAGAACGCCGACGCTCCGATCCAGGGCTACTCGCCCCGAGGCATCGACATCACGACCGATGGGATCGTCTGGACCGCGTTGTCGGGCAGCGGGCACATGGCCAGCTTCGACCGTAGCCAGTGCACGGTGCTCAACGGCCCGACGGCCACCGGCCAGCACTGCCCGGCGGGGTGGACGCTCCACGCCACCCCGGGCCCGCAGATGAAGGGCGTCACCGACCACGGCAGCGCCGACTTCCACTACTACAACTGGGTCGATCAGCACGACACGCTCGGGCTGGGACCGGATGTGCCAATTGCGACCGGCAGCACATCGGACTCGCTCCTTGCCTTCCTCCCCGAGGAAGAAGAGTTCGTGATTCTGCGTGTCCCGTATCCGATGGGCTTCTACTCGCGGGGCATGGACGGACGCATCGACGACCCGGAGGCGGGCTGGAAGGGCCGTGGCGTCTGGGCCGACTACGGCACCAACGCCGTCTGGCATACCGAGGGCGGCAAGGGCACCCAGAGCAATCTGGTGAAGTTCCAGATTCGGCCGAACCCGCTCGCCCACTAGCGCACGTCGGCGGAGACGAGACAGATGTCTCGTCTCCGCACCACCGCCGACGTTCCGGATGAACTCCCCGCCTGCGTCCCCGGCCGACGCGACACCCCACGGCACCGTCGACGACCTGGCGCTGGTCCTGGTCGGTGGCGGAGCGCGCGCCGCCTATCAGGTCGGCTTCCTGCGCGGGCTGCTCACCCAACACCCACGGCTCCACCTCCCGATCATCAGCGGCAGCTCGGCCGGCGCCATCAACGCCGTGTATCTGGCCGCGCAGGTCGGGCCGCTGCCCGACGCGGTCGACGGTCTGGTCAATCTGTGGCGGGCGCAGCGAGTCGACCAGGTCTTCAAAGTCGACACCCTCTCGCTGGCGGGGCTGGTCCTGCGCTGGGGGCTCCGTCTCGTCTCGGGCGGCGGGGTGCTCGCGCCCGAAGTCCAGGGCCTGCTCGACACCGCCCCGCTCCGGGAGTTTCTGGAGCACACGCTGCAACCGAGCGCTAGCGGGGAGATCGTCGGCATCGGACGCAATATCGCGGCCCGCCGGCTGCGCGCACTGGCGGTGACGACCAGCAGCTACAGCACGGGGCAGTCGGTCATCTGGGTCCAGGGGGCGGACATCGACGACTGGGAACGGCCGAATCGACGCAGCCGCAAGGCGGCGATCACGGTCGAGCACATCATGGCCTCGTCCGCCATCCCGCTGTTCTTTCCCGCCGTCCGGCTCGACGACGGATGGTATGGCGACGGCGGCATCCGGATGATGACGCCCTGCTCGCCGGCCATTCATCTGGGCGCGCGCCGCATCCTGGCCATTTCGAACAAGTACCGCCGGTCGGCTGACGAGGCGGACGAGCCGGTGCTCAGGAGCTACCCACCGCCAGCCCAGATCGCCGGACAGCTGCTGCAGGCGATGTTTCTGGATGACCTCGATCGGGACGGCTGGAACTTGCGACGGCTGAACCAGCTCGTCGCCCCCCTACCGCCCGAGCAACGCCGTGGTCTGCAGCCGGTCGAGCTGGTCGTCATCCGCCCGTCGCAGGACCTGGGCCGACTAGCCCGCACCTTCGAACCCCAGTTGCCGTTCCTCTTCCGGCATCTCACCCGCAGCCTCGGGTCCCGAGAAACCACCAGCCCGGATCTGTTGAGCCTCCTGATGTTTCAGCAGGACTACATCGAACGGCTGATGGAACTGGGCGAGGCGGACGCCGAACGGCAGGCCGACGCGGTCGCCGCCCTGCTAACGCGGTCTTCCTGAGCCGGTTGTATCATCGAGTCACCGTGCGGAAACGCGTGACCGCGCTTGCGACCCTGGCGACACTGGCCGCCACGGTGGCCTCCTCGGGACAGGGGCCATCGGCACCGCTGGTCCCGTCACATCCGGCCATCGGCTACTCCGAGCGCCCGGCGGACGACCGGGTCGCCGAGCTCGGGCGGCGCCTGCAGAGGGGTGAGGCGACGCTGCGTTACGACCGCGCGCTGGGCTTCTTGCCGGCGTTGCTGGACGCGCTGGAGGTCCCGGTCGAGTCACAGACGCTGGTGTTCTCGAAGACCAGCCTGCAGGTCGAAGAGATCGGACCGGACAATCCCCGGGCGATCTATTTCACCGACGACGTCTCCATCGCCTGGATCCGGAGCGCCCCGGTGATCGAGATTGCGGCCCATGACCCCGAACAGGGGGTGATGTTCTACGCCCTCCGCCAGCACAGCGCCTTCGCTCGTCGCGGTTTCCAGCGCCCGCGCTCCTGTCTCGAGTGTCATATCGCCGACACGACACTGGGCGTGCCGGGGATGGCCGTCGGCAGCGCCGTGGTCGACGCGGACGGCGAGCCGTATGTCGCGGCCCCGGTCGACCACCG
>CAJWMX010000500.1 GCA_913043805.1 uncultured Acidobacteriota bacterium
GAGCGCTCCTCGATGGCCGAGGCTTCCTCCTCGGTCAGCTGCGCCGCCGCGTCCTCTGGACGCTGCAACGGGGTCAGGGTACGAAAGTCCCAGACGCCGCCGATGTCGGGGTCGCCGTCCGCCGTGCGAGGCATGGTCCACTCCTGCGCCAGGGCGGGGCCCGCGACTACGATTGCCAAGGCAAAGACCACGACACTGGTCAGAGTGCGCCACATCTTCATTGTCATCCTCCCAGGCCCGGTCGCTCGGGCCGGTTCAATCAAGTCATGATCGCCGTTAGCCGGCGTCAAACGCAAGCACCAGGCTCTTCAGGGAGCGGGGACGAGCGCGTTCAGCTCCTCGGTCAGGTTGAGCACCACGTTCATGCGCCGCTCGTTGCCGTACTTGTAGGGCCACGGCATCAGGACCTCCGGCGTCCCCGAACGGAACGCGTCGCCGATCTCGACCGGCACGCTCATCATCCGGAACTTCTCCCCAGCGACACCGATGTAGAAGAGCTCGTCACCCGATCGCGAGCACAGCGGTTTCCTTCCACCCTCGGTCGAGACGAGATGCAGATCGTCATCGACGTTCGGGAAGGGCCGCACGTAGATCTCCGGCAGACCCGATTCGTCCGACTAATACGCCATCCACCACCCATCAGGCGACAGGACGGCGTTCCGCTCGTTGAACTCGGTCACCAGCAGCCACACCGGTTCGGCGTCCGGTTCGAGACTCACCATCCCGATGTTGTCCGCGGTGTCGGGATGCGCCTGCTCGCGGAACACCAACGTGTTCTCGTCGGCAAAGAAGCAAGGGGTCGCAATCTGGGCTCCCTCCCCGGTCGCCGCTGTCAGCAGTTCCACCGCCCCCGTATTGCTTGCCGCTTTGCACCTGATCCCGTTCGCGCCGTCGACACCGAACGTGAGGCGGCTGTCGTCACGCGACCACACCGGGTAGATGCTTCTGACGTCGCCACCCGCCAGGCGCATGGCGTTGCCACTTTCGAAACTCCACAACCACAGGTCGCCGTCCTGGGTGTTCGCCTCGTCCACGGCGAGGCGGTCGCCCGCCCGTGACAGGCTGAGATACGAATACTGACCTCGGGCGATGCCGAGCGGCTGCTCGAGGCCGTCGCGACTAACCACCACATCTCTGTCAGTGACGGTCACGGTACCGGGCACATAGACGAGCGTGCCGTCGCCGCCGATGGCGAAGTCGGAGGCCAGCCTCACCGTCTTGCTCAGCACGTTCTCGACCACCGCACCGCGACGCCGCTCGTCTCCAGGCGTGCCGCGTCGAAGCCCTGGGCCCAGAGGTCTCCACCCACGGAATGCACCAGGTGTCCCGAGGGCGAGTACCGACCATGCTGCGCACCGGGCACGAGAGTAGGCACCTGCCCGGTGTCGATCGTCACGGCCGCCACACTCGCGCCCTCGTCGCCGGCTTCCACCGTGAACAGCACCCCCTCGGAGCCCGGGATCACCTGCGGCTACATGTGGTTCACCTCATCGTCGCCGAGTTCGGTCAGCGGGACGGGCTCACCTCCAACCGCGGGCACCTGCCACAGTCCGGACGGCACGCTCGTGGCATAGACGATGGCGTCGTCCTCACCCCAGCTCCCGCCCGAAAGAATGCCGTCGAAGAAGCCGACGATACCGGCCGTGGGGCCACCCTGCACCGCTATACGCAGAAGTCACTGGTCTCTCGATCCGAAGGCGACCTGGCTTCCATCCCACGAGAAGAACGGTGCAGCGACCGGCCCTTCGAACAGCAATCGGTCCTCGAACTCGTCCAACGACCTTATGCGGAGCTGAGAGGGGATGTCAGTGGTCACATAGACGAGATGGCGACCGTCGGGCGAGAGTGCGATGTCGTTGTTTCCCTGAGCGAGCCTCAGCGCGGAGTTGCCAACATCGGAGATGGTGAGGCGTGTGAGCTCAGGTGCTGCCGGGCGCGTTGCGACCCAGGTGGCGCCCGCTCCGACGACCGTCGCGGCTAAGGCGGCAACAGCGGCCACCGCGAGCGGGCTCCGCAATCCGGCGCGTGAGCCGATTCGAGCGCCAGGGCAATCTGTCGGGCAATGTCGACCGCCTCATCGACCGGGATCGGGCCTTGCGCGATACGGTCCGCGAGGGTCGGACCCTCAACCAGCTCAAGGACCAGGGCACGCGTCTCGCTCGCCTGTTCGAAACCGCAGATGCCCCAGATGTTCGGGTGGTTGAGCGAGGCGAGCACCCTCGCCTCGCGCTCGAAGCGGCCCAACCGGTCGGGGTCGGCGGTGAAGGCCTCGGGAAGGCTCTTGAGGGCGACGTCGCGGTCGAGGGTGGTATCGCGGGCGCGATAGACGAGCCCCATGCCCCCCTCGCCGAGTTTCGAGGTGACCTCGTAGGCGCCGATCCTTGAACCGCTTTCGAGCGTCATTGTGGGGTGTCTAATCCAGGGGACCTATCTCGACCAGGGCCGCGTCGACCGTGGCGGCATCGAGGCCGCTGTGCGCATGCAGCGCCTCGGCGAACCCCTCGACCTCGGTGGCGCAGTCCTCGGCGTCGAGTTCGTCCACCACGCACTTCGCGTGCACGTTGATCGGACCAGTGCGCACCTGGCTGCCAAACTCGACCTCGCGGCCGAGCACCACGCGGAAGCTATCCTGCTCGATCCCCTCACCGCAGTGCTTACACTTCGAGCGGCCCGTGGGCGCCTTCTCGACGTAGGGCAGCTCTTTCCGTTCGGCGCGCTCTTTCTCGGCCTTCTCCTGCAGCCCGCGCAGCTTCTCGATGGAGGGGACCTTCAGCCCCTCATCGAACGCCGGCTGGGCATAGGCCGCTTCGACGTCCTCAAGCCGGCGCTTGGCGGCGCAGTTCAGGTGATGCCAGATATACCCGCTGCCATAGGGACCTTCGAGGACGATCCCAAGGCGCAGCTTGCCCTTCTCGATCTTCTTCCGGCAGGTCCGGCACCGCGATCGGCTCGACCGGGCTTCCTCGATGAGATGCGGCGCCAGCTCCGG
>CAJWMX010000501.1 GCA_913043805.1 uncultured Acidobacteriota bacterium
TTGTCTCGCGGATCCTCCGAACGGCAGGTCTCGCACTCGCACCCGACCACGGGCACGCCCGCCGAGGTGCCGGTGCCGAGAAAGGTGACCCGCAGCGGCGGCGCCGAGCTCACTCGGCCCTCTTCGCCTCGAGGTAGCGCTGACGAAGCTCGGACAGGACGCGTGCGAGAAACTGCTCCTCCATCGGGTCCAGATTGCCCTTGGTCTTCTCCGACAGCAGCACGATCAGATCCAGCATGTGGCCCGCCGCGTCGAGGTTGGGGGGCAGCTTCTCGCCCGTATTGGGGTCGGCGGCATCGCCCAGATGGACGGCGGCCGAAGTGGCGAGCGTCACCACCAACGAATTGAACGAGATGTGGGTCGGAGCAGTCGTCATGGGCCGGATGGGCGTCCCGCTGGACACTAGACTAGGCTAGTATCCCATGACCCTACCAGCGGCGCCGTTCCTGCCCACCGACGAGGACCCTCCAGGAGCGCGCTTCCAGAAGCTCGTCGAGATCATGCGGACCCTGCGCTCGCCGGAGGGCTGCGCCTGGGACCGCAAGCAGACCCTGCAGACGCTCAGGCCCTACATTCTCGAAGAAGCGTACGAGGTCGTGGCCGCGATCGACGACGGCGACCCGGGCGGGATCTGCGACGAACTGGGCGACCTGCTGCTCGAGGTGGTGTTCGTGGCGCAGGTGGCGGCCGACGAGGGCGACTTCACCGTGGCCGACGCGACCGACACTATCATCGCAAAGCTGGTCCGGCGGCATCCACACGTCTTCACCCCAGAGGGCGAGGACGAGTCCGCGCGGGAGCTGACTCCCGAAGAGGTGTCGGCCCAGTGGGATCGGATCAAGGCGACCGAGCGCGGCGGCTCGCCTGCCCCCGAGTCTCTCCTCGACGGCATCCCCGCGGTGCAGCCGGCACTAATGCGTGCATCCCGCATCGGCGGTCGCACGACGAAGGTCGGCTTCGACTGGAACGACCCCCAGGGGGTGCTGCAGAAGACCGACGAGGAACTGGCCGAGCTGCGTGACGCGGTAGACAGCGCCGACCAGGCGCACATCGAAGAAGAGCTAGGCGACCTCCTGTTCACGGTGGCCAACCTGGCGCGGAAGCTCGAAGTCGATCCGGAGCTCGCGCTACGAGCAGCCAACGACAAGTTCGAACGTCGCTTCCGGACGATGGAGACACGGCTGAGGGAACGCGGCACCTCCGTCGAAGAGACCTCCACCGAAGACCTCGAGCAGGAATGGCAGGCGGTCAAGCGCCTGAGCTAGTGCGGCCTCCGGGCGCAGTCAGCGGCTACCTGCCGCCCGCCCTGCCAGACCTCCACCCTTCGCCCATCGGTTTCAAGCACGACCGCTCCCCCGCGGCCCGTGTTGACTACCCGCGCCCCGACATCGCGGTACCGATCGACGATCTCGGGCGCCGGGTGTCCGAACGGATTCGACCGACCGGCGCTGACCACCGCCAAACAGGGCGCCGAGGACCGGAGAAACCCCGCACTGCTCGAACCGGCGCTTCCGTGGTGGGGGGCCTTGACCGCGAGCCACCCGGCCGCACCGAGCGCGGCTGAGACCGCCGGCTCGACCGCCATGCCGATATCGCCGGGCAGGACCACCGAGACGCCCCCGTAGCGAACCTCGAGCACCACCGAATCGTCGTTGCGCACCTGTACCCGCTCCCAGTCGGCGGAGGCCGGGTGCACAACCCGCAGTTAGAGCAAGCCCCGCTCCCACGTGTGTCCGGCCACAACCGGACGCCACCGTACGGACGCCGCGTCGGCGCGTTCACGAAGCTCGGTCAGCAACGAATGCCCCGGCACGGGGATTCCCTCCCAGACCTCGTCTGGACGGACGTCCCGCAACACCGCTCCGAGTCCGCCGGCGTGGTCCGGACCGCCATGCGTCACCACGGCCACGTCCAACCGACGCACACTAAGCGCCCAGAGCGCCGGTACCAGCACCCGTTCGCCAATGACTGGCGAGCGCCCCTGCCCACCACCGGCATCAACCAGCATCGACCAGCCGTCGGCGGTCTGCACCAGCGTGGCGTCGCCCTGGCCGACATCGAGGAACGTCACACGCAGCGGCGCGGTCGGCGGCCCGGGCGCCGAGAGCGCCACCGGCGCCCGCAGAATCACCAGAGCGGCAAGGACCAGCGCCGCGCCGGCCTCCGCCCGCCACCTCGACAGGGCCGGCAGCAGGCAACCACCAAGCGCCACGTAGTAGACCACCAGCGTCAGCGGAGAGGGGGGAGGCACCCGATGCACCAGCGCCGGCAGCCAGTCGACGAGACGCGCAGATTCCACAAGCCCTTCGGCGGCCAGGTGCGCCACGAAACCGGCCGCGCCCGCCAGCGGCCCGGACAGCGGCGCGGCTACCAACGTGGCCAGCCCCGCGAGTTGCACGACGGTCATCAACGGAATGGCCAGCAGGTTGAGGCCCAGCCCGGCAAAAGTCGCGCGATAGAAGAACACGACACCAACCGGGAGCAGGGCCGCCTCGGCACAGACGGTCGCCGCCAGCACGGCGACGGGCGACCGGAGCCACCGACGACGCAGGCCGTCGCCAGGCGCCAGGCGGTCGAGCACCCAGACTGTCATCCTGGCGGCGCTCAGCACCAGCGCCAGCGTCGCGCCAAAGGTCAGCAGGAACCCGGTGTCGACGACCGACAGCGGCGACCAGAGCACCACCAGCACCGCCGTGGTCGCCAGCACGCCCAGCGCAGCCGCGCGATGGTCGAGCAGCCCACCCGCCAGCCACAACACGGCGGCCGTGGTCGCCCGCGCCACCGACGCCTCTCTGCCGACCACAAACGCATACGCGCCGAGGAGGCCGATCACGGCGAACGCCAGAACGCGCGGACCAACGCCTCCGGCGCGCCCCACGACGAGCAGGCAGGTCGCAAGGATGGCGATGTTGCCACCGAAGATGGCGATGACCTGGTAGATCCCGCTCTCCTGCAGCCGCGGGGTCGTCTCGTCGTCGAGACCA
>CAJWMX010000502.1 GCA_913043805.1 uncultured Acidobacteriota bacterium
ATCAGGTGAGACGAAGCGGGCGATGTCGTCCACGTGCCCATGCGTGTCGTCGCCCACGATACCCCGGCCCAGCCAGACCATCTCGGTGAGGCCCAGACAAGTCGCCAGCGCCTCCTCGATGCCACTCCGCGTCAGTCCGGGGTTGCGCGGCTGGACTTGGCCGTCGAGAAGGCATTCCTCGGTGACCAGCGCGACACCTGCGCCGTTCACGTCGAGCGCGCCCCCTTCAAGGACCATCGGGCGACCGGTGTCGGGACGAGTGGCGACCAGGCGCGGGATCCGCAGGGCGCGCGCGATCCGAGCCGGCAGACGGTTGTCACGACGCCAGTTCGGATACTTGGCCCAGCCGGAGAATCGCCAGTCGACGAGCGTGAGCGCCGAGGTGTCTCGGTCGACGGCGAACAGGCCGCCGGTGTCCCGAACCCAGGACCGATCGGTGGCCCATCGGTGCCAGCGCAGTCCCTCGGGACGCGCGCCGGCCCTCGTCACGCGTCCCCTGGCGGTTCGCTCCTGGGCCCGGTTGGCGACGATGACCTCGACCGTTTCGACCTCGGCCAGGTGCCTGATGAGATCCGCGTAGCACCACCGCACCGCGTCCAGCTTCCCCGGCCAGTCTGACGCGTCATGCGGCCAGGCCAGCCAGGTCGCGCGGTGCGGTTCCCACTCGGCCGGGAGGCGGTAGCGGGGCATCAGGTGAGGTCGTCGGAGGGCCTCGGGGCCGCGGGCTCGTCGATCAGCCGTTCGGTGATCTCCCGGTAGGTGTCGATGCGGCGGTCGCGCAGAAAGGGCCAGCCGTGACGCTGTTCGTCGATGGCGGCGCGATCACAACGAGCCACCACCAGCTCAGCGGCGTCCACCGCGCCGTCGGCGAGGATACGACCATCGGGGCCACTGACGAACGAGCTGCCCCAGAAGGTCAGGCCACCATCAGTTGGTCCTTCGTGCCCGACGCGATTGATTGCGGCCACGAAGACGCCGTTGGCAATCGCATGCGCGCGCTGGATGGTCCGCCAACTGTTGCGCTGCGTGTCGCCCTCGCTCCCGCGCTCGGCCGGGTGCCATCCGATGGCGCTCGGATAGACGAGCAGCTCCGCGCCGGCCAGAGCCGAGAGGCGCGCCGCTTCCGGAAACCACTGATCCCAGCAGATGAGCGGTCCGATGCGCGCGTACCGCGTGTCGAACACCGGATACCCCAGGTCACCGGGCGTGAAGTAGAACTTCTCGTAGTAGAGCGGATCGTCCGGGATGTGGGTCTTGCGGTATCGGCCCACCAGCCGTCCGTCGGCATCGATGACCGCCACGGTATTGTGATACACGCCGGTCGCGCGCCGCTCGAAGAGCGGAACCAGCAGCACGACCGCGAGCTCCGCCGCCACCGCCGAGAGGTGGTCGGTCGTCGGGCCTGGTACCGACTCCGCGAGGGCGAAGTGCGCTATGTCTTCGGACTGGCAGAAGTAGCGGGCGCGGAATAGCTCGGGGAGGCAGACGATGTTGGCGCCGGCAGCGGCGGCGTCTCGGATCCCGGTCTCGGCCGAGGTCAGGTTGGCCGCCGGGTCGTCACCGCAGGCCATCTGGATCAGGCCGACGGTGAAGCCGCTACTCGGCACGGAGCGGCTACCCGTCGGTGGACAGCGCCTCGAGCTCCCGCTCCGCCGAGCCGAGGTAGGGTGAGGCGGGGAATTCGTCGAGGACCCGCTGGTAGGTAGATCTGGCGTCGCTGGTGCGGCCGGCGCGGTCGTAGGCTATCGCGAGCCGCATCAGGACGCCGTCCAGAGGCAACTCGGCGGCGGCATCGGCCGCGCTCGCCGATTCGAGCAGTTCGATGGCGGCGCCGGCGCTGCCCCTGGCCAGTTCCACATCGGCGAGCCCAAGGGCGGCCATGCGCGCGTAGACGCCGGCGTCCTGATCGATGACCTGCCGGTAGTGGGTCGCCGCTTCGTCCTGCCGACCGATGTTGGCCAGCGCCGCCGCGGCCCGATACCGCGCCGTGATGCCTGCTTGGGTTGACGGATAGGCGTTGGCTGCCTCGAGCAGGCGAGGCAGCGCCTCGTTCATCTTGGCCTCGAGCGATGGATAGGTGCCGGGAGGCTGGACGAACGGAGGCGGCGGCGCGGACTCTTCGCCGTCGGCGTCGACGGCAGGGGGCGGGGTCGGCGGCGGTGGCGGAACCACCGGCGCATCGGCCACGACCAGGGCGTCGGCCAGCAAGGCCCCGGCCTGGCCGGACGCCCGGTCGGTCCACCAACCGTAGGCGCCATACAGCACGAGAAACCCGATGCCGATCGCGATGCCGATGGCCAGCCCACGCCCCCAGTCAGAGAGCTGTCCCCCAAGATTCGCCATCGCCACGGCGAAGGCGTTCTCCTTCAGATGATGTCGCTCGCTCCGCTTCATGAATCTCTCTTTGCCGGTCCGTCGACGGTCCGCGAACCTCGACCGAGCAGTGTACCAGAGATACGTGGTTGATGGGCGGTCGGGGAGCCGCTGCCCTTCCCGAGAGAGGGGGATACTTCATTCCGAGCACATGGGTAACACTTTCTCCTTTTTCACAGGAGGGAGTGATGCCCTGGAAGGAGTGTCACGTCGTGGACGAACGTCTCCGATTTGTTGCCCGCCTGCTCGACGGCGAGAAGAGGGCGGGGCTCTGCCGCGAGTTCGGCATCTCTCGCAAGACCCGCTACAAGATCTACTCGCGCTACAAGGATTGCGGCGTCACGGGGCTGACCGATCCCCTACCGCCAGGCCAACCAGCTCCCGATGGCGATCGAGAAGCTGATCGTCGCGCTGAAACGCGACTATCCGCGGTGGGGCGCTCCCAAGATCCGGGAGGAGCTCCGGCGCCGGTATCCGGATCTGGTCGGCCCCGCCATCAGTCCCGTCCACGCGGTACTGAACCGGCATGGGCTCGTACCCCGTCGTCGACGGCGCCGGTACCGGGCCACGGGGACCGCGCTCTCACGGCCGGCGACCCCGAACGAGCTCTG
>CAJWMX010000503.1 GCA_913043805.1 uncultured Acidobacteriota bacterium
GTGCGGATCGACCTACGCGAATCTCACCGAGGAGGACGGAGGGCTCGATCCCGCCGGTGGCTCCGGCGGTCGCGAACGCGGTCTTCGTCGCCACTGGGCAGAGGCTGAGGGACTTGCCGTTGAGGATTGCGTAGAAAGGCGCTCAGGCTTCGGGCTACGGGCTTCGGGCCGGAACGGCAGACTGTGGGGTAGGTTCAGACGATCGGGGCATTTCGGTCGGTTGGGATTGGTCGTGGGGCCTCACTCCTAGGATCTTGTAGGGCGGGACTTCAGTCCCGCCGAACGCTCGCTCGTGACCCGCTGGCGGGGCTGAAGCCCCGTCCTACAGAAGCCTACGAACAATCACTGGCCGACCGGAACGCCCCGTTGTCCGAGTGTGCCCGTCCGTCTATCGTTCCGGCCTGAAGCCGCGGGCGCAAGCCCGCCGAACTGCGCTGGTCCTCCTTAGAACTCCGGCTCCCGCCAGCGCTCCCGCGTCAACAGCTCCCCACTCCCCGCGACACCGGTGACGACCCCGTCGCGATATACGATCTCGCCGCGGCGCATGGTGAGCGTCGGCCAGCCGGTGACTTCCCGCCCGGAATACACCGAGTAGCCGCTGGCCGAGAACATGTCTTCGTCCCGGATGGTGCGGGTCTCGGCGGTGTTCCACATTACGAGGTCGGCGTCCGAGCCGACCGCGATCACGCCCTTCCGGGGATAGATTCCGAAGAGCTTGGCCGGGTTGGTCGACGTCACCTCGACGAACCGGTCCAACGAGAGTCGGCCTTCCCTGACCCCTTCCGAGTGGAGCATTGGCAACATCACCTGCAGGTTGCTCATGCCGGCGCGGTGTCGGGCGACGTCCTGCGACGGGTCGAGCTTCTGCTCGCGGGTGTGGCCCACGTGGTCGGTGCCCACCACGTGAATCGTTCCTCGCTCGAGCCCGTCCCAGAGCGCGTCCACGTCGCTCTGGGTGCCGAGCGGCGGCAGACCGATGTAGAGGCCGGGCGTGTCGCTCTGGAACCGGTCACGGGTCAGGTGCAGATAGATGGGGCGGGTCTCGACGTAGACCGGGACGCCGCGTGCCTGGGCATCCTCCGCGATCCGGAGCGCACGCTCGGCGGAGAGATGCACGAGGTAGATCGGGGCCCCGGTGGCCTCGGCCATCGCCACCGCTCGCTGGGTAGCCGCCACTTCGGCCGCTACCGGTCGGGCGTCGGCGAAGTGCTCGAGGCCGCCGCGACCGTCGGCGATGAACTGGGCCGCCGTGTTCTGCACGATCGCGGCGTCCTCGGCGTGGATCATCGTCAATACGCCGGTGTCGAGTGCCGCTCTCAGCGTCGCCATGAAACCGGCGGCCGCCGGGTCGAACGTAGGACGCACCATGAACACCTTGATGGTGGTCTGCCCGACCGCGGCCAGCGTTTCCAGCGTGTCGGCGGTCGTGGTCGTCGGGTCGGAGACGATCGGGTGATAGATGACGTCGGCGATCGTCTGGGCGGCGATGTCGGGTCGGGCGCGGTTCAGCGGGTCGATCGGCGTCTCGCCTTGCCCGATGCCGCCGAAGTTCGCGAAGGTGGTGATGCCGCCAGCCAACGCCGCCCGCGACGCTGAGTCGTAGGTCTCGTTCCCGAAGATGTGGACGTGGGGATCCACTCCACCCGGCAGCACGAGCCGCCCGCTCGCGTCGATGACTTCGGTGCTGGCGTCGCGCGCGACGAGGTTCGGTCCGATCTCGGCGATGGTTTCGCCAACGATACGAACGTCGACGGTCCGACGCTGGCCATCGACGAAGGCGTCACCGCCGCGGATGAGGGTCTCCCCGCCTGGTTGAGCGAGGGCCGCGCTGCCAGACGACAGCAGAAGAATCGCGAGGAGCGTAGGTGTCCTGCACATGGCGAGTCTTTGGCTGTGCTAGCGGCGTCGAGGTGAGGCCAGCACGGACTCGAGGTCCTCTAGCCTGCCTTCCAGGGTTTGGGCGCGCGCTTCGGCCGCCCTGAGTCGCTGCAGCGCCTCGGTTTCCTCGGCGCGCAGACGCTGCTGTCGGGTCTCTTCGGCGTCGAGCTGCGCGGTCAGCTCTCCCACGGCGCCTTCGAGGTCGTCCCGCATTTCCCGATTGGTCGCGTTCCGCCGCGCCTCCTGCATCGAGCTGAGCTGGCGGGCGAGCTCTACCATTCGGTCCGTGACGTCCCCGAGCTGGCCCTGGACCCCTGCGTACTCGGACACGACTTCCTGCTCATGTCCCAGACGGCGGAGCGAGAGCTCCATCCGCGAGTTCACCAGTACCGCCTGCTGAATGCTCTCGCGCAGCAGTTGCACTTCCTGGAGCAGCGCCGGTGGGACCTGCTCGTCGGGCTGCGGTGTCGGTTGCTGGGCCCTCAGCGCCGCGTACCCTGTGGTCGCGACAAGCGTCGCCACCGCCAGCGTTCCGAGTATCCGGAGCGTCAGTCGCGTCATGCCTTCCTCCTCGCGGCCGGGCGGGGCCGATGTCGGCGCGTCCGTCCATGGTACAGGAGGTCGTAGATCGAGAGCGCGACCGGGTGTCTAATACGGGCGATGTCCTTCGGTCTCACCTCGGAGCAGCAGGCACTCCAGCGCCGCGTCCGTGCGCTGGCCGAGGGAGGGATCCGCGACCGGGCGGCCGAGGTCGACCGGAGCGAGGCCTATCCCCGGGAGAACGTCGACGCCCTGGTGGGCGAGGGGCTGCTGGGCTACACGATTCCGACCAGGCTCGGCGGACAGGGCGGCAGCCTGCTGGATGCGGTGGTCATCGTCGAGGAGATGGCGCGGGTCTGCGGCGTTACGGGCCGGATCGCGGTCGAGGCGAACATGGGGGCGCTGTCGGCCGTGATGCGCTACGGGAGCGAGGCGCAGGGAGCCCTGGCGGCCAGGCTGGTCCTCTCCGGCGACAAGCCGGCCATCTGCATCACCGAACCTGACGCCGGGTCGGCCGCCGGCGACATGACGACGTCGGCTCGCCAGCGCGGCGATCGCTA
>CAJWMX010000504.1 GCA_913043805.1 uncultured Acidobacteriota bacterium
TCCCATTGGCAATGATGGGCCCCGAGCTCTGCATCGCCGGGTGCGTCCGATAGTCGAGGATCTGAGTCTCCCACACCAGTTCGCCGGTGCCGGCATCGAGCGCGAACACGTGGTCGTCGGCGCTCGTGTCGATGATCAGGTGGTCGTAGATCGCCAGGTTCCGGTTGTTCTCCCAGAGTGCGTTGAAGACGTAGTCCCCGATGTCGTCCGGCACCTCGCGCCGGTGCTCCCAGAGCAGGTCGCCGGTTACCGCGTCGATGGCCTGGATCACGTCCGCCGGGTTCGGCATGTACATCACGCCGTCGTAGACCAGTGGGGTGCCCTGCTGCCGTCCGGCGGTCATCCCCCGGGACCACACCAGCCGGAGGTCTCCAACATTGCCGGCATCGATCTGGTCGAGCGGGCTGAACCCCCACCCGTCGAGCGTGCGTCGCCACATCAACCAGTCATCGGGTGAGGGCGCCTGCAGCATCGCATCGGTCACGGGGGCGCGCCGATCCGCCTGCTGCCCCTCGGCCGGAACCACGCACCACAGCCCGACCAGCGCCAGTATCCCCAGCGCCCGCATCAGGTCCCGCATGCCAGCTCCCTCCGGGCGTCGCCCGGTCTCAGCGCGCCGCTTCCTCGAACATCAGGCGCACGAAGTTGGTCGCGAATGGTTCTGCAAAGCCGAAGTCGTTGAGGTGTTCCGGGAGGGAAAACTCTGAGGTGACCTGTTCGGGAGTCTTGCCCGCCTCCCGGCCGGCCAGGATGTGCTCTTCCAAGCGGGCATGAAACTCGGCGTAGCGGACCAGGTCGTCCCAGGGGTAGGCCTGCACGTGACCGGAGATCACGGTGTCGACGTTCTCAAGGCCGGCCACCGCTCGGGCGATGGTCTCGTCGTACTCGATCGCCGTCCCGCCGTTCTCCGTATCGATGAACGGCACCCCTTTGGCGCCGAACAGATCGCCGCCCATGGCCACCCGGATGTCGGGAAAGACGATCCAGGCATCGCCATCGGTGTGGCCCGGGCCGAAGTAAAACAGATCGATCCGGTCGCTGCCGACCATCAGGCTCTCGGTGTCGCTGAAGGTCACGTTGGGCAGATACTGCGCCGTGTCCCCGCGGAACGCCTCGCAGTTGGTCACCGGCGAGCAGCTGTCCTTGGTCAAGCTCCGTCGCGCGTTCTCGTGCGTCACGATCCGCTCGACGGCGCCGAACTCGCCGTTGCTCCCGGTGTGATCGAAATGCGTGTGGGTATTGATGATCATCGCGACCGGCTTGTCGGTCACAGTGCGCAGCTGCTCGAGAATCGCGTCGCCCTGGCCGGCCACCTTGGTGTCGACCATCACCACGCCCCCGTCAGCGATGTAGAACAGCGTGTTCCCACACATGCAGCCACCGTTCAGCACATACAGCTTGTCGTCCAGCTGTTCGAGCGACATCGGCGGCGATGGAGGAGCCTGTGGGCGTGCGGCGACGGCGGTGCACACGGAACCGACGGCCAGGAGGCTGGTCAGGACGGACGCTCTCAGCATGGCTGCTCTACTCGGACTAGCCGGCCTGCTCAGGCTAGGGGGCCGACGTGGGCGCGTGCACCAGGTAGCTCACGCCACTGCGGTTGAGCCACACCCGCACATACTCGCCGCCCTGCAGCTGGTCGACATACGCCTGGTTCCGGGGGTACCAGCCGGTGGTCACCTCGTCCATCTCGGCGTCGGGGACCGTCGCGGCCATGCCACGGCCAGCGACCGAGCCATCCTCGTCGCTCACGAACTCGAGCCACGCGGATGAACCCGCCTCGAGGCCCGGCGCCGGCGCGACCGTCTGGTTGCCCACCCGCACGGTGTAGGCGCCAGCGGCCAGCATCTGACCATTGACGTAGACGTCGCGGGGAATGTCGATACCGCCGTTCCTGGCCCTGAGGATGTCCGCCTCCTCGCCGGCCTCTTCGGCGGCGGCCGCCTCCGCGGCCATCGCCGCCAGGTCGGAGGTCACGCCGTTGGCGGCGCGCACGGCCGAGCTGGCCTCCCGGTGCGCCCCCTGGAGGTCGTTGGCGCCCAGCGCATCGTTGGCGGCCGCTACCGACGCCTCGGCGCCGGCCACGCTCTCGAGCAACGGCGCCGCGGCCTCTTCGTCCAGCTCCTCGATCTCGGTGCGCGCCTCGGCAATCGTGCCTTCGGCGTCACTAATCATGCCGGTGGCCTCGCTCCGGAGTCGGTCCATCTCGGCTGACACTGCCGCGGTGACCGCGGTCGCGGCCGCCTCGGCCTCGCCAGCCAGTTCGGTGGCGCGGGCGTAGTCGCGCGACAGCGCGAACGCCTGCTCCTGAGTGGCCATCTCGGCATCCATCCGACTGACGGCGCCCTGCGCATCGGCCAGAGCACTCGCGCCATACTGCGAACCCTCGGCTTCGACCGCGGCCACGCTGGCCCGGGCTGCCTCGATGATGTCGGTGGGGGGCTGCGCGCACCCGGTGATCGCAACCGTGGCGAGTACCAGGAACATCAGCGGTGAGACGCCTCTCTTCATGACCGATCTCCTCCAGCTTTTATGACACACCTCGGGACGCAGCCCTAAGTGTCTGTCAGTGAGTCGATTATACCGATCTGACGGTGGTCCCGCCACTCTTGAGGCGCCGCCGGTTGACATCCGCCGTCCAACGACCGAGCATCAAGCCCTATCCGAGAGGCCGAACATGCTGAATCGACGCCAGTTCGTCGGGGCTGCCGCGGTCGGCGCAGCCACCATTGCGCGGGGCCTGCAAGCCTTTCAGGTCGACCACGATCTCGTCATTCGGGGGGGCCGCGTCATCGATCCCTCGCTGCACCTAGATCAGGTGGCCGACGTTGCGGTGAGCAACGGCCTGATCACCGCCGTCCAGCCATCGGTGCCCGGCTCGACGGCCGACGAGATTGACGCGTCGGGTTTCCTCGTAATGCCCGGTCTGCTCGACGTGCACACGCACTACGCGCGTGACCTGAACGGGCCGGCGATC
>CAJWMX010000505.1 GCA_913043805.1 uncultured Acidobacteriota bacterium
CGACCTGGCCAAGCAGCAGATCGTGGGTAAGATCAAGACTGGCGCCCGTCCGGCCCGGATCGCCACTGCCGTGCTCCCCCCTGACCGGGTGAACCGGAAGGGCACCGGCATGGCGGAGGACAACGAATGACGGCGCAGGTGGTGACGCGGGCCGGCCTGGGCCTGGCGCTGGGCGCGGCGGCGGTGGCCGTGAGCGTGATGCAGCAACCGGCCGGGGCGCAGAGCTACCCGACGTCGGCTGACGTCGAGTCGTATCGCAATACGATCGAGGCCGTCTTGCTGAAGGATCGTGGCGGCACGACCGGTCGGTTCGCGTCCTGTGTGATGTGCCATACCTGGCAGACCAGCGTCCGCTTCAGCCTGGAGACGCCCGCCAGCGAGGAAGGCTGGACGAGCGCGCAGTCGCGGCGCAATCTCGATGTGGTGGGCCAGTTGATCAATACGCAGGATCCGGCCAGCAGCCGTCTGCTGCTGAAGCCGCTTGCGAACGGCGAGGGCGGCTTGCCCCACACGGGGGGCACGTTCTGGGAGTCGACCGACGATCCCGAGTACGCGCGGGTCCTCCAGTGGATCGAAGGCCTGCCCGACAATCAGTTCGTGCCGGCGCCGGAGCCGGAGCTCGACTTCGAGTTCTTCCGTTCCTGTGTGCAGCAGGTGTTCGCCAACCCGCGAGAGGGGCAGTTGCCCTGCAGTCGGTGTCACTCGGGTGGCCTGATCGGTTTCGCGCCGGCGCCCGGCCGGGGCGACACCTGGACCGACGAGGAAGCGCAGCGGGCCTACGAGTTGATTGCCCGGGTGATCACGCCGGGGAACCCCGAGCAGAGCCGGTTCATGATCAAGCCGCTCCACCCGGACGGTGGTGGCGCCTACACCCACAACGGGCCGCGGCGCTGGCAGAGTCAGGGTGATCAGGAATGGCAGATGCTGGCCGGGTGGGTTCGCGGCGAGCGTAGCGGACCGGCCTGCGACTAGGACGCGAGCGCCCGACGGCATGCGGGCGCGAAAGGACAGGGGAAGGGGGTTACGTCCCGGTGGGGCGTGACCCCTTTCGTGTTTCTGCGATGAGCCAGACCCGCGATTGGTGGCTTGGCTGGGGTGGCTCGCTCTGAGCCTCGTCGTCGGGGCCTCAGTGCACGCTCAGGAGGGGACGCTTCTGGTTGCGAACCGCGCGGGCGGGAGCATCTCGCTCATCGATGTGACCACGGGTGTCGAGATGGGCCGGGTGCCGATCGGGCCCGTGATCCCACAAGGTGGATGTCTCGCCAGATGATCGACAGGCGCTGACCAGCGAGTATGGGCCGGACGGCCGCCGGGGTCGGCACGTGGTCCTGATCGACATCGCCACGGCGTCGCTCATTCGCCGGATCGACCTTGGACCCGACTCACGCCCACATACCGCGTTGTTCCTTCCAGACGGCCTCCGTGCCGTGGCCACGATGCAGTACTCCGACCAGCTTGCGCTGGTGGATCTCGAGGCCGGAATCGTCCTCAGGACGTATCCGACCGGCGGGTGCGAGGGGCACATGTTGCGCCTCAGCCCTGAAGGCACGCGCTCCTATGTGACCAGCCGTGAGGGAGCCGGCACGCTGTCGGTCATCTTTCTGGAGGAAGACCGACCGCCGGTGGTCATCGCGACCGGTCTCGGCGCGGAGGGACTCGCGGTGACCCCGGACGGTGGCGAGGTGTGGGTGGCCAACCGCGGCGAGACCTCGATCTCGATCGTTGATACCGAGTCGCTGGAGGTGGTGGCCACCCTGGGTTCTCGGCCGGCCGCCGGTCGGATCGGAATGGCGAATGGCTACGCCATCGTGCCGAACGGAGGGCGTGGGGCGCTTGTGCCTCAGTATCTGAGATTGTGGGATGTCGTGTCGCGCCGTCTGGTTGCAGAGGTGCCGATCCGCGATGGTGAGCCGGAGGGCGGCAACTTCGGCGTCCTGATCCAGCATGGGACGGCGCTGGTGAGCGATCCGGGCGAAGGGACGATCCAGGCGTTCGACCTCGACGGGCTGACCGGCCGGGGACCGCTCGCAATCGGGTACGACGCGCCAGACGGTATGGCCTGGTCTCCGGTCCGCCTGGAGGTCGTAGCGCGGTGACGTCTGCCGTTGGCGGGTATGATCGGCCGAATCAGCATTTCGTCCCGGTGGAGGTCGGCATGAGATGGACGCGAGCGGTGGCGCTGGCTGTGTGCTCGATGGTCGGGCAGACGGAGGTCGCCGGGCAGCTGCCCGACGATCTGCATCCGGCATCACGCAATCGGCTGCCTCCGGTCGAGCGAGAGGACCTCGACCCGAGTCGGCACGTGGCGTTCGACACGGTGATGCGTGCGGAGGCCCCGTCGGCTGCTGCGGCACTCCGGCTGCACGGGTCTGGCACCGACCTCCGGTTTTCGGGTCCACTCGGTCGTCCGCTGACCGAGGTGGCCATCATGACCACCGCGCGCGAGATCGACCAGCTTTACGAGTGGGCGATGCACGAACTGGACGGGCTGGCGGTGGGCGTGGACGAGGTCCTGATCGACATCATCCGTCATCGTGAGCCGCTCGACGGGGTGGGTGGGTCTGAGGCGATCATCATGGAGGTGGGGCGGGAGTTGCTCTCGACCCACGCGCTGAGGGCGGACACCTACGCGCGGGCCCTGGCGCGGCTGGGCCAGACCAACCTGGTCGATCTGATCGTGCTCATTGGCAACTACGTCTCGACCGGCGCTACGTTGACCGCGTTCAACCAGCAGATGCCGATGGGCTGGCGGCAGTCGCTCCCGTTACCGTTCGCGCTCCCCGACGACATTCACGCCGACTCACGGAACCGGCTGCCGCTCAGGCCGGGGCCCTACCGCACGTCGGTGAGCGCTCTCTACGGACGGATGGCGTCACCAGGCGGGATCGGGCCGGGTCAGATCCGCGCCTACGGTGAAGGACGAGCGACGCTGGAGGCTCGCGTCGGACGGCGGACCATGATGCTGGC
>CAJWMX010000506.1 GCA_913043805.1 uncultured Acidobacteriota bacterium
TCGATCGGCGGGCGCTGGGCACCGTGGTGTTTGGTGATCCGCAGGCCCTGGCCGATCTCAACGCTCTCGTGCATCCACACGTTCGTCGGTCGATCGAGACATGGCTCGACAGCCTCGCCCCCGACTCGGGACCGGCCGTGGTCGCTATTCCGCTCTTCTTCGAAGGAGATCGCACGCAGGCGTTCGACCGGGTCGTGGTGACCGCCTGCGACCTGCAGACCCAGGTGGCGCGTGTGGTCGAACGGGGCTTCACCGAGGAGGAGGCCCGCCAGCGGATCGCCGCGCAGCTGCCAACCGACGAGAAAGTGCGTCGAGCCAACCACGTGGTCTGGACCGACCGCACGTTCGCCGACACCGACCGCCAGATCGACGACGTCTGGACCGCGCTGCGACAGGGGTAAGGGAGCGCGTCAGTCGCTCGCCCCCGACCGGGCCCGGCGCAACTCGGCGGCCAGAACGGTGTTGGACAGCAGCATCGAGATCGTCAGCGGCCCGACCCCGCCCGGCACCGGTGTGAGCGCGCCCGCCACCTCCTCCACCGCCGGATGCACGTCGCCGACCACGGTCCGTCCGCGGCGCTCCAGCACCTCGAGCCGCGGCGAGTCGGCACCGAAGAGCGCAGCCACCTCATCCCGTTCGCTGACGTAGGTCGTGCCGACGTCGATGACCGTGGCTCCCGGCTTGACGAAGTCGCGGGTGACAAACCCCGGGCGCCCGATGGCAGCCACCAGGATGTCAGCGGTCGCTGCCACCGCGGGGAGGTCCGCCGTCCTCGAGTGACAGATGGTCACGGTCGCGTTGCGGTGCAACAAGAGCATCGCCATCGGCTTCCCGACGATGTCGCTGCGCCCGATCACGACGGCGTGACGGCCCTCTATCGGAATCTCGTAATGGTCGAGCATCTCAATGATTCCCGATGGCGTGCACGGGGCCAGGCCCGGCTCCTGCTGCACGAGTCGACCGACATTCACCGCGTGAAAACCATCCGCGTCCTTGTCCGGATCGATCGTGGCGAAGACCCGCGGCTCGGCGTCGCTCCCCATGCCGGAGGGCAGCGGCGACTGCACCAGGATGCCGTCGATCCCGTCCGTCTGGTTGAACTCACGGACGCAGTCCAGCACTTCGTCGACGCTGGCGTCCTCCGGGAAACGTCGCAGATCGGCGAGCATCCCGAGCTCGTCGCACGCTTTCACTTTGTTGCGGACATAGATCTCCGAGCCACCGTCATTGCCGGCGAGCACGATGCCCAGACCCGGGGGGCGCCCGGCGGCCTGGCTGAACGCGGCAATCCGAGGCCCCAGCGCTTTTCGAATCGCCTCCCCCACCACCTTGCCGTCCAAGCGTCTCGCCACCATCCTGGTCTCCCGTGTTGTCAGCACCCGCCCACGGGCGCATCAGATCCTTCCATCTTAGCAGGGGGCGACGTATCGGTTTCGTGTAGACTTCCCCGACGTCGTCCACCGGGGGGGACTCTGCCATGGCAACGAGCAGCGAACGGGGCACGTGGGGCTCGAAGACAGGCTTTATCCTGGCCGCCGCAGGCTCGGCCGTCGGGCTCGGCAACATCTGGGGGTTCCCCACCCAGGTCGGACAGGGCGGAGGCGCCGTTTTCGTCCTCGTCTACCTCGCCTGCGTCGTTCTCATCTGTCTGCCGATCATGCTGGCCGAGATGACTATCGGTCGGCGGGTCCAGCTCGATCCGGTCGGCTCCTATGCCGTGCTGAAGCCGGGGTCGGCCTGGTGGCTGGTCGGGGGCCTCGGCGTCCTCGCCGGAGCCGGCATTCTCTCCTTCTACTCCGTTATCGCCGGCTGGTCGGTCGCCTATATCTGGTTCATGGCCTCGGGCGCCGTCACCGGTGACGCCGAGGCGATTGGCAGCTTCTTCGGCACCTTCACCGCCAACGGTCCGTTGAGCGTGGCGCTGACCGTCGTCGTCCTTGGCGCGACCGCCAGCGTGCTCATCGGCGGCGTGCAGGCCGGGATCGAACGGGTCACCAAGCTCCTAATGCCGTTGCTGATCGGGCTCCTGCTCATTCTGGCCTTCCGCGCGTTCACGCTGCCTGGCGCCTCCGAGGGGCTGAGCTACTACCTACGCCCAGACTTTTCCCGGATCACGGATCCGGCCGTCTTGAACGCCGCCCTCGGTCAGGCGTTCTTCTCGCTGAGTCTCGGGATGGGCGCCATCCTCACCTACGGCAGCTATCTCAGCAAACGGGAGAGTCTCGTCAGCGCCGCCGGCTGGGTGGTGGTGTTGGACACGTCGATGGCCCTGCTCGCGGGGTTCGTCATCTTTCCGGCGGGCTTCTCGATTGCCGGCTTCGATCCGAGCGCGAGTGGCCCCGGGCTGATCTTCGCGGTCCTCCCCAGACTGTTCTCCACCCTCCCCGGCGGAGAGCTCTTCGGCGCTGCCTTCTTCATCTTGCTGACCATGGCGGCTCTCACGTCGACCATCTCCCTCCTTGAGGTCCCGGTCGCACACTGCATCGATGTACGCGGCTGGAGCCGACCCAAGGCGGTGGCGGTGGTCACGACCGCGATCTTCGTACTGGCCGTCCCGTCGGCGCTCTCCAACGGCTCCAACGCGTTTCTGAGCGGGCTCCCCGGCGTCGGCATGAACTTCCTGGATCTGATGGGCGTGGTCTGGAACAACTTCGCCCTTCCGATTGGCGGATTCCTCACCGCAATCTTCGTCGGCTGGGTATGGCGCGTGGATCAGGCCGTTGGCGAGGTGGAACAGCATGGCGTTCGCTTCGCGGCCGCGGGCTTGTGGGGTCTCCTCATCCGTTGGGTGTGTCCGGTGGCGATTGGCATCATCATCGTCTACACCTTCCTCACGATGTAGCCCGGAGCGACGATGGACGTCATCGAGCAGATCATCCAGCAGGTCAAGCACTACGTCGATGACTTCGGCATCCCGGTGGGTGAGCAAGTCATCCCGCTGAAGGTCATCGCGCTGCTCGGAACCGG
>CAJWMX010000507.1 GCA_913043805.1 uncultured Acidobacteriota bacterium
ACAGGCTGTCGACGCCGTACATCCCCAGATTGGAGATGGTGAACGTGCCTCCGGTGTACTCATCGGGACCCAGAGCGCCGTCGCGGGCCCGCGTGACCAGCGCCAGCCGCTCCTGGGCGATGTCGCCCAGATCTTTCGTGTCGGCCATTCGAAGGACCGGCGTGATCAGTCCGTCCGGCGTATTCACGGCGAGGGCGATGTCAACGGCATCATAGAGGCGCAGCACTCCGTCCGCCCACGCGGAGTTGGCGCGAGGCACCTGGCGCAGTGCGAGCGACGCGGCCCGGATCACCAGATCGGTCAGCGTCGGCGTCGGCTCTCGCCCCAAGGCCTTCGCCTGCGCGATGACCGCCATGGCGCCCCCGACGTCACACTCGGCCCGCAGGTAGAAGTGCGGCACCGCCTGCTTCGCCTGCTGCATCCGCGTGGCGGTCACGCGGCGCATGGCGGTCAACGGCTCGTCGTGGAAGCCCCCGTCCTCACCTGCCACGATGTGCGGCGACGGCGGTGGCGACGCGGGCGTCCCGACCCCCGGAAGCAGCCGATCGATGTCGGCCTTCGTGATGCGTCCCTCACGGCCCGTGCCGGAGACCGTCGAGAGGTCGATTCCGGCCGCCGCCGCCATCTTTCGAGCCATCGGGGTGGCGACGGCGGGGGCGTCCTCGGAGGGCGTCGCCGGGAGCGGCTCCACCGCCGCCGGTTCTGGCGATTTAGCCGGGGACGCCTCGCCGGCGGGCGCCACGGGCGCCGATGGCACGGCCACCAGGGTTGGCCCGCCCGCCTCCGCCTCGGGCCGGATGAGCGCCAACAGCGCCCCCGTCTCGAGGCCCTCGGTGCCCTCGCCGACCTGGATCGCGCTCAGCACGCCCGCGGCCGGCGCCTCGAGCTCGACCGTCGTCTTGTCGGTTTCGACCTCGACGATCGGCTCGCCCGCCGCGACGCGGTCACCCTCACACTTGAGCCAGGCGCCGAGGGTCACCTCGGTGACCGAATCGGCCAGCTGGGGGAGACGCACCTCGGTCGGTGACTCGCCACTCATCTGACACACAACCTCGCCGCCGCCTCCACGATGGCATCGGCATCCAACCGGTAGGCGGAATAGAGGTCCGGAACGTCACCGGACTGACCGAAGCGGGTCACCCCGAGGGGAAGCACCCGGTGTAGCCCCACCGCCCCCAGCCAGGACAAGGCGGCCGGATGGCCGTCGAGCACCGTCACCAGACCGGCATCGTCGGCCAACGGCTTCAGCAGTCGCCGGATCGATGCGTCTTCCGGTGTTCCGTCGGTCATGGCCTGCATCCAGTGCTGGTGCAATCGCCCCGGCGACGTCACCACGAGGATCCCGGCTCCGGAAACGTCCTCGATGATCTGCTCGTAGGCCTGCAACGCCTGGTCCACCACGGCGCCGCTGGCGACGATGGCGAGCTCCGCGCCCTCGGCGGGTGGGCGGAGCCAGTAACCGCCGTCGACGATCCGTCGATGGTCTTCAGGCGTCAATTCGCGGTCCGGCTGCGCCAGCGGGCGGGTCGAGAGACGCAGATACACGGCTCCCCCGTCATCCGCCTGCATGTGCTCGAAACTCCATCGCAGCACGACCGCCAGCTCGTCGACATAGGCCGGCTCGAAGGCGGTGAGCCCAGGTTGCCCCATCCCGATGAGTGGCGTGACCACCGACTGGTGAGCACCGCCCTCGGGAGCCAGGCTGATTCCTGAGGGCGTCGCCACCACCAGGAACCGGGCATCCTGATAACAGGCGTAGTTCAGCGCATCGAGCCCACGGCTGATGAAGGGGTCATACAACGTCCCGATCGGCAGCAGCCGCGTCCCGAACAGCGGCCCGGCCAGGCCGAGCGCGGCCAGCAGGACAAACAGGTTGTTCTCTGCGATCCCCAGCTCGAGATGCTGGCCTTCGGGCCCCATGGTCCAGTCCTGGGCCGAAAGTGGCTGGTCGCCGCGGAAGACGTCCGCCTGTGCGGACTTGTTGAAGACACCGCGTCGGTTCACCCACCCCCCGAGGTTGGTGGACACCGTGACGTCAGGCGACGTGGTCACGATCCGGTCCGCCAGCTCGGGATGACGCCGGGCGATATCGGCCAGCACTCGCCCGAAGCCGGCCTGCGTCGACAGCCGGTCGCCCCGCGGCGCGGCGAAGCTGTCTGGGACCGACACGCGCGCCGCGGTGTGCCGCCGAACGGCCTCCTGATTGAACGGCACGGCGTCCAGGAAGGCGCGCAGGCGATCCGGTGGAACCGCTACACCCGCGAAGGGCTCCCACTCGGCGCCCTCGTCGATGCCCATCTGCTCGCGCAGCGTCGCCATCTGCGCCGGCGTGGTGAGGCCAGAGTGATTGTCCTTGTGGCCCTCGAACGGGAGCCCGTGCCCCTTGATGGTGTAGGCAATGAAGCAGACCGGCGTCTCGTCGGCCGCGGCGTCGTGAAACGCCTCGCGGACCGCTTCGAGATCGTGACCGGCCAGGTTGGTCATCAAGGCGTGCAGCCCAACGTCGTCATGGTCGTCGAGCAGTTCGGTGATCCCCGACGTGTCACCGAGGTCGCGCGCCAGCCGCTCCCGCCAGGCGGCGCCTCCCTGATAGGCCAGCGCCGAATACTCAGAATTCGGACAATCGTCGATCCAGCGGCGCAGCGCATCACCGCCGCGACGGGCGAACGCGGTCTCGAGCCGCTTCCCGTACTTGAGGGTGACCACCCGCCACTCCATCGATGCGAACAGCGTGTCGAGCCGATGGAAGAAGCGATCGGCGACGATGGCGTCCAGGCTCTGTCGGTTGTAGTCGACGATCCACCAGGTGTTGGTAATCCGGTGCTTCCAGGCCTCGAGCAGCGCCTCGAAGATGTTGCCCTCGTCGAACTCGGCGTCGCCGGCCACCGCGATCATGCGTCCCGGAGGGGCGCCGTCGTCGACCAGCTTCCGGTGCCGGAGGTAGTCCTG
>CAJWMX010000508.1 GCA_913043805.1 uncultured Acidobacteriota bacterium
CTCGGCCGGCGAGCGCTGCATGGCGATCTCGGCCGTGGTGGCGGTGGGCGAAGCGGGCGACGCGCTCGTGTCGAAACTCTCGGAACGCGCCCAGGCGCTCGCGATCGGCCCGGGCGACCGGGAAGGCGTGCAGATGGGTCCGCTCATCACCGCCGAACATGCCGCCCGGGTCAGGGGCTACATCGACACCGGCGCGGACGAGGGCGCCAAGGTGGTCGTGGATGGACGCGGGCTGGTGGTGGCGGGCCACGAGCAGGGCCACTTCGTCGGCCCCACGCTGTTCGACCAGGTCACCGACGAGATGACCATCTACCGGGACGAGATTTTCGGTCCCGTCCTGGTGGTGCTTCGCGCCGAGACGCTGGGCGAGGCGATCGACCTGATCAACCGGAACCCGTACGGGAACGGCACGGCGGTCTTCACCCGCTCGGGCGCGGCCGCGCGGCGGTTCGCCAATGAGATTCAGGTGGGAATGGTGGGCGTCAACGTCCCGATCCCGGTGCCGATGGCCTTCTTCTCGTTCGGCGGTTGGAAGAACTCGCTGTTTGGCGACCTGCACGTGCATGGCCCCGAAGGCGTGAAGTTCTATACCCGAACCAAAGTGGTCACGACCCGCTGGCCCGTGCATCAGGACGGGGTCAGCCTGACCATGCCGACCATGAAGTAGGACACCATGGCTGACACTCCCGCCCCCAACCGTTGGATTCCCCTCATCGGCGGCACCATGCTCAATCTGGTGCTCGGGTCGTTCTACGCCTGGAGCGTGTTCGTCCTCCCGCTCGAGCAGGAGTTCGGGTGGGCCCGGTCCGAGACGTCGCTGACCTTCAGCATCGGCATCCTGACCATGGCGGTCACGTTCGTCTTTGCGGGACGGCTGCATGCGACCGTCGGATTCCGGCCGCTGGCGGCGATCGGAGGTGTCCTCTTCAGCATCGGGTTCTTCCTGGCAAGCTTCACCTCGTCGCTGACCGTGCTCTATGTCGCCTACGGCCTGATCGCAGGCGCCGGCAACGGCATCGGCTACTCGATTGCGACCCCGGTGGTAACCAAGTGGTTCCCCGACAAGCGAGGTCTGGCCATCGGAATTGCGGTGGGCGGCTACGGCGCCGGATCGGGCGTCTTCGGGCCGATCGCCGACGAGATCCTGATTCCGCAGTTGGGATGGGAGGCGACGTTCCGGATCTACGGGGTCGTGTTCCTGCTGATCGCGCTGGTGGCGGCGTGGATGCTCAAGCCGGCGCCTGACGGCTACGCCCCGGAGGGCTGGGATCCAAGCCAGCTGAAGGCCGCCGTGACCCCGGTGGGCCGGGACTTCACTCCGAGCGAGATGCTCAAGGGCAGCAGCTTCTACTTCCTCTTCCTGGCCTACTTCTTCGGCGCCATCGCCGGCCTCGGATTGATCAGCCAGCTGGTACCGTTTGGCACGTCGGTCGGCATCGGGAGTGTCGCGCTCATCGGACTGGTGGTGGGCGCCATCGGCAACACTACGGGCCGGGTTCTGTCGGGAGCCATGTCCGACAGCATGGGGCGCCTGAACGTCCTTCGCCTCATGGTCGTCGTCTCGGCGGTCGCGATGCCGGCGCTCTACCTGTTCGGTTCGAACGTGCTATTCTTCGTGATCGGTGTCTTTGCCGTCTACTATTGTTACGGCACCTTGCTGGCGGTCTTCGCCGCCACCTCGGCCGACTTCTACGGCACCAAGCACTTCGGCGTGAACTACGGGCTATTGTTCCTTGCCTGGGGCATCGCCGCGGTGGCGGGCTCGCAGCTGGCTGGCTTTGTCTTCGACACCTTCGGTAACTACCAGTACGCGTTCTTCGGTGCGGCGGTGCTATCCGTTCTGTCACTCGGCTGCCTCTACGCGGCGAAGAGCCCTGCACGCGCCGACTAGGCGCTTCGAGTCTCGCTGATCATGTCTTCCATCATTCGTCTTGTCGGCAACCTCGGTGATTCCCTGTCGCGCTTCACCCAGCGGTGGATTCCGGACTCGTGGGTCGTCTGCATGATGCTGACGGTGCTGGCGATGCTGCTGGCGGTAGCCGGCGCCGGTGCCGGGGTCAACGAGACCGTGCTCGCCTGGGGCGGCGGGATGTGGTCGCTGCTGACCCTGGCGATGCAGTTCACCATCGCCATGATCGCGGCACATGCCTGCGTGTCGTCAGGACCGGCGTTCCGTTTTCTGGACTGGCTGGCCAGCCGTCCTGACGTCGAGCGTCCCGTCCAGGCCGTGGTCCTGCTCGGGCTCTATTCGATCATCATCGCCTACTTCAACTGGGCGGCCAGCGTCGTCGCCTCGGCGCTGTTCGTTCCGTTCATCGCGCGGCGGAATCCGAAAGCCGACATCCGACTGCTGATCGCCGCCGCCTATCTCGGCATGGGCACGGTCTGGCACGGCGGACTGTCCGGTTCGGCGCCGCTCATCATGGCCACCTCCGGCAACCCGATCACCACCCCGACCGGTGGCAACCCGGCGCTGGTGGATCGGCTGTATCCGGTCACCGAGACACTGTTCAACACGTTCAACCTCACCTATCTGGTCGTCGTCGCCGCCGTCGGCCTCGGCATGGTCGCGATTCTCCATCCACGGCAGAACGCCCGGACCCTGTCGAAGGAAGAACTCGACCAGATGATGCCGGTGATGCCGACCGAGGAAGAACCGACGACCCCCGCGGCGTCGATGGAGGCCTTTCGCGGCTGGACACTGCTGGCGGTGGTGCTGATCGGCTACCCGCTGGGACACTCCATCGTGACCCAGGGCTTTGGCGCCAGCTGGACCATCAACGCCTACAACGCGGTGTTCCTGATTGGCGCCCTGTTGCTGCAGGGCAGCCCGGCCAATCTGGTCCGCGCCTTCGCCAACAGCGCCAGGACCGCCTCCGGGGTCATCTTGCAGTTCCCGTTCTACGCCGGGATCTTCGGGGTCATCAACGGCACCGGGCTG
>CAJWMX010000509.1 GCA_913043805.1 uncultured Acidobacteriota bacterium
CGAAGGCATTGTCTTTGATCTGGTAGAGCGCCTTGGCCGCCGCCAGGTGGGTCTCGAGGGCCGCCTCGTTCCACACCGCTTCGAAACGCTGGATCAAGTCGCCGGAGGAGCGGACCTCGATGCCATGGGCGCGTATGATGTCGATCGTGCCCGCGTCGACTCTCGAGACATACGGAATGGCGCAGTCCGGCGAGTACTCCATCGCGACCGTGTGGCACCCCGACAGAAGCCGCTCCAGGCCCTCGGTCAGCGCCCCATGACCGGCATAGGTGGCAGTCTCGCCCGGGAGGTGATCGAGTCGGTCCCGTTCGATCGCGTGGACCAGCCCACGAGGCGGGCCAGAGGCCGGAATCAGGTAATACCACCGACGGGTCGTCAACGCCCCGGACGCGTCCAGCCCGACGAGGCCACGCGCGATCGGGTTCGACCCATGGAAGTCGTAGAGGAGCCAACCGTCGAGTTCGTCGTCGCCGAGCGCCTGCTGGATCGCGACGATGTCGAGTCCCATGGCGGGGAGTATAGCAGCGGCCGTTTTGCGGTCTGGATGGCTCCTGACCCTCACACTAGGTAGGACGCGCGGGGGGCGAGGATGGTCGGCGGGCGCGGTCGGGCGTACACAAGAAGACCGTCCTGGACCTCTGGTCCGGACGGCCTCCTTCTGAATTCCGTCGCGTCGACTCAGGCGGCCGGTTCGGCTTCTTCTTCCGCTTCCGGCTCGACTTCGGTGATCTCGTCGCCGTCGATGATCAGCGTCGGCTCCTCGACCTCGTCGAACAGATTGGCCTCGATCACGCCGCCCTGGTGGGAGAACTCCCAGTTGCTGCGTCTGGCGTTCGGGCTGCGGGGCGTATGCAGCGTCACCTGAATAACCTGGTCCTGCAAGAAGGGCTGCTTCATCCGGTAGGACGACCCGGTGACGGCGTCGCCGTCCGCGTCGTACCAGAACTCGTCGATCTTGAAGCCCGCCAGGTGACCAAGCGACACGTTCTTGATCACGAACGTCGTGACCACTTCATCTCCGTCGCGCTCGGGCTGCGGCTGCAGGTAGCCGATCTGGCCCGGACCGCGCACGGTCGCCACCAGTCGGGCGCCTTCGTCGCCGTCCATCGCCTCGAGGAGCGGGCGAAGCTGCACGTCGGGCAGCGACAATTCCGGCATATCGCCCACAGGCATCTCTTCTCCGCCGCCGCAACCGGTCGCCGACACGCTGACGACCATGACACCGAGCAGCGCCGCTAGCTTCAGGCGTCTCATCTGCACCACCTCCGGATTGTACCCAGTAGAACGAACCGGCGGATTATATGGCGCTCCGCCGACAAACTTCAACCAACGATCCGTATCTTCCTACATCTCGCCGTTCCAATCCTCCGGCTCGGCGTGATTGGTGCGGAAGATTTCCAGATGCCACTTGCCGCCGCCCCAGGGCTCGATGACCTCGGCCGCGACCACGTCGACAAGGATCTCAGCGAACGAGCGGCCCTCGGGATCGCCCTCCAGGTGATACGCCGGCTCGTCCCATCCGAACGTCAGATACAGCACGAGCGTGAGGAAGAGGTCGTATCCATCGTCGACCACGATGAGCTGGCCGCACGGCCGTTTCAAGGTGGAATGGTAGACGAGGTACTTCTCGGCGCTGTGCGCCCGGATGTAGCGCTTGAGCGCCAACTCCCTGGCCACGATGTCTTCGACGGCGATCTTCTTGTCCCAGCAGTCGCGGCAGTACTTCGCCTCGCCGCGAGGCTCGGAGACATCCTTCGCGCCGCAGAGGGCGCATTTCGACTGCGCCGCCGAGCGTGGAGCCATCCCGCGATCTTACCTCGGCTTGCTGGTGAGCCGCCGGTCTCGCCAGGAAGCCGACGTGGGGAGTGGTCGTTCTACGAAATGGGGGGATGGTGGATGATCTGGATGATGTTGCCGTCCGGATCGCGCACATAGAGGGAGCGCGCGCCGTCGCGGTGGGTCCGGGGCGTCGCGTGCAGCGCGATACCGTGCCCGTCGAAGTAGGCGGCCCAGCGGTCGACATCCTCGGCCGCGCCCACGATCAGCCCGATGTGATCGAGCGGACCGCCCTCCATCGTCCGGTCGGGGGCTGCCCGGTGCAGCGCCAGATTGTCCGAGCCGGAGCACAGATAGACGTTGTCGCCGTCCGGTTCCCACTCGACCGCGAATCCGAGGCGCTCGACGTAGAACTGCTTCATCTCGTCGTAGGCGGCCGTGTAGAGCGCCACGTGGCGCAGGCCGAGATGCGGGGGGCGCTCCATCATCGAGCCAGTTTATAGCCGCTCTCTTCGATGGCGGGCGCGTACATCGTCTCGACGTACTCCTGCACGACGCGACGGGTGGTGAAGCGCGGCGCCACCGCCCGAATCGAGTGACGTACCGTTTCCAGCCACCGGCGTGGCAGGTTGTCGGCGTCCCGCTCGTAGAACGTCGGCACGACCTCCTCTTCGAGCAAGGTGTAGAGCGCCTCCGCGTCTGCCGCGTCCGACGCAGCCGCGTCGTCGCCCTCCGTGCCCGCGATCCGCCATCCGTTCTGCCCGGTGAAGCCTTCAGCCCACCACCCATCACCCACGCTCAGGTGCGGCACCCCATTGAGCGCCGCCTTCATCCCGCTGGTGCCGCTGGCCTCCAGCGGCTTGCGTGGCGTGTTCAGCCAGACGTCGCAGCCTTGGACCACGTAGTGCGCCACATGCAGGTCGTAGTCGTCAACGAACGCCACCCTGCCGGCAAAGCGATGGTCGATGGCGCGTTGGTAGACCCGTTGAAGATGATGCTTGCCCGCCTCGTCCGCCGGGTGCGCTTTCCCCGCGAAGATCAGCTGTACCGGGCGCTTCGACGCATTCAGGATCCTGGTCAGCCGATCAGCGTCGTGGAAGACGAGCTCGGGGCGTTTGTAGCCGGTGAACCGCCGCGCGAAGCCGATGGTCAGCGCGTCCGG
>CAJWMX010000510.1 GCA_913043805.1 uncultured Acidobacteriota bacterium
GAGGTTCAGGTGCGCGGCTATCAGAGCAAGGACCGCATCTGCGACCCGGTGTGCCGGGGGAGTGGGCGTGACATCACGTTTGCCGACGGGAGCTCGCTGTTCATGGGCTCCTCCGGCACCGGCGCGCCCCGAGATGGCGCGGACCCCACCGAGCCGGAATAGTCGCGCGTCGTCTGCTCGCCACGAAGCTGTTCGGTTTCTTGCTTTCCATCGTCTGTAGGTAGGAGAGATTCAGCTTCGCTATGCGTGTCGGGCCGATCGAGTACACCATCCACCGCGATTCCGGTCTGCTCTACGTCCGGGCCGAGGGACATCTCCGTTCGTCGGACATCCTGGCGTATCTGGAAGTCCTGGACGGGGACCCGAGCTATCGGGTGGGGTTCCATGTCCTCATCGACCTTCGCGGCGTCGACCACTACGACCTCGACCCGGACGACATTCGGACCGTGGCTGCGGCCAACGCCGGATTCGCCGAGAAGTCTCCCCCCGGGAGTCTGGCCCTGGTGTCGCCCAAGGACGCCGTCTACGGCCTGCTGCGGATGTTCCAGGCGCTGTCCGAGGGGCAGAACCTGGACGTGCAGGTCTTCCGCACGATCGAAGAGGCGGTCGAGTGGCTCGAGGTGCCGGCCGACCTCATCGCACCCTGAAGGTTCCTCCACCCCCTTCCCGTCGCGCCTCCGGATTTCCGGCGATATCGGATACGATCCTCGCCTGTCTCCGTGGCTTCCGGCGACGAGGCACTCCGGCTCGTCATGGCCGAAGAGACGCGGGTCGACCTCGTGCTGAGCGACGTCGTGATGCCTGGGGTGAGCGGTCCCGACCTGGTGGCCCGACTGAAAGAGCGGTTTCCGACCATCCGATCGCTCTACATGTTCGGTTACGCGCGGGACATGCTCGACCGGCCCGGCGTGCGGTATCTCGCCAAGCCCTTCAGCCTGAGCGCGTTGTCCCGTCAGTTGCGGGACGTGCTCGGCTGAGCTTCCCCCTCTCCTCGTTCGTCATTATCATGGCGCGGTGATCCAGCCTGTGGCCGAGGGTGTGCGTCGATGGACCTTGCAGTCCGTGCTGGAGCGGGACCGCCTGTTCGTCGGGGCCGGTCTGGTCGGGGTGTCGACCATCGCCTGGGTCTACTCGGTGTCCGGCGCCGGCACGATGTCGGGCGACATGCAGTTGCCACGGACCGCGCTCTGGGCGCCTCTCGACGTATGGCTCGTGTTCGTGATGTGGGCGGTGATGATGGTGGCCATGATGGTCCCGTCGGCGTCGCCGGTGGTCATCGCGTATGCGGCGCTCAGGCGACGGCAGGACGTCTCGGCCAGGGCGTGGCTCGCGGTTGGCGCTTTTTTGACCGGCTATCTGCTGGTCTGGACCGCGTTCAGCGGGCTTGCCACGCTGGCGCAATGGGGGTTGCAACGAGCGGCCCTCCTCACGCCGACCGGCGCGAGTGCGACGCCCTGGCTGGCTGGCGTCTTGATGCTGGCGGCCGGCGCGTTTCAATGGACCCCGCTGAAGACCGCCTGCCTGAGACACTGCCGTTCGCCCTTCGCCTTCTTTCTGACCTCGTGGCGGGATGGTGTTGACGGGGCGCTCCGCATGGGGATGGAACATGGGGCGGTCTGTGTCGGTTGCTGCTGGGCGCTCATGCTCCTGATGTTCGTGGCCGGCGTCATGAACGTGTACTGGCTGGCCGGACTGGCGCTCTTCGTCCTGGTCGAGAAGGTGGCTCCTGGAGGTGAGTGGCTTGGCCGCTGGGCGGGGGTGGGATTGATCGGATGGGGGCTCATGTTGATCTCACGGGCCCCGTAGTGGAGGTGTGATGGCGTTTCCCTGGCGAATCTCCGGCGAGATCGTACTGAGCTGTAACTGCGACGTGTTCTGCCCGTGCGTCATCTCGCTTGGAAAGGCGCAGCCGTCGCAAGGCGTCTGTCACACGTGGTGGGAACTGCGCATTCACGAGGGTCATGCCGGCGACGAGCCGCTTGATGGGCTCAACGTCGCGGCGGTCATGGACATTCCGGGTCCTCTGGCGCACGGCGACTGGGCGGTCGGGCTCTACGTTGACGAGCGGGCGACGCCGACCGCCGTCGAACGGTTGACCGAGATTCTCACCGGGCAGGCCGGAGGCACCACGGGCTGGTTCCGGATCGTCATCTCGCGTCTGCTCGGCACCCGGCAGGTGCCGATCACCTTCGAGGACACGGACAAGGGCTGGACGGTGCAGATCCCCAAGATCATCGACGGCACCGTCGAGCCGATCACGGGTGCGGGTGGCGAGGGCGAGACCACGGTGACGAACTCGGCCTACTGGGTCGCACCCGACATCGTCGTGTGCGCGGGCACCCGAAGCCGCTACCGCGATTGGGGTCGGAACTGGGACCTGTCCGGACTCAGCGCCGAGTACGCGAAAGTGGAGTGGACCGGACCCTAGGCGTCGACCGCGAGCCGCTCCGAGAGCAATCGGATGTGGTCCGGGCCGATGCCGCAGCAGCCGCCGATCAGCCGCGCCCCGGCGCCGACCCAGGTGCGCGCTTCGGCCAGGTAGGCCTCGGGTGAGATCACGTCGTTGAACTGCCAGTTCGGCATCACGAATCGGCCCGAGTGACCGTAGGCGCCGAGCGGTCCCGACCACGAGCCCTTGACGACCTCGAGCGCCCCGCCGACGTCGGACGCTTCGGTATGCATCACACTCACCAGGCTGCCGCCGGCCGCGGCGCGGACCGCTGCCGCCGAGTATTCGAGATCCCACATCATCTCCATCAGGATCAGATCGGGACCAGCCTCGGCCAGCACCTCGGCCTGCTCGCGGAAGTTCGCCTCGGCGTCGGCGACCGGCACCATGTACTCCCGCTCGAAGTGAATGGACGACATCGACGCGGCGACCGCGATCGGCCGGTCAGCGTCGGTGCCCTCACGCGCCTCACGCGCAAGGT
>CAJWMX010000511.1 GCA_913043805.1 uncultured Acidobacteriota bacterium
CCGGGTACCGGGTCGTGACGCCGAACCAGCGCGGCTACTCGGCCGGCGCCAGACCCGAGGCCGTCGAGGACTACGCGCTCGACCTGCTGGTGGCCGACATCGCCGGGATGGCGGACGCGCTCGGCACCGAACGTTTCCATCTGGTGGGACACGACTGGGGCGCCATCGTGGCCTGGGGCGTGGCGGCGGCGATCCCGGACCGGCTGATCTCGGTCACGCCGATCTCGGTACCACACCTCGACGCATTCGCACGCGTGCTGGCGGACACGGAGTCCTGCCAGCCGGCCTCTTCCGCCTACTTCGACGTGTTCACTCAGCCGGATTCCGAGGACGGCTTCCTGGCCAACGACGCAGCCGGACTGCGCGGGATCTACGCCGGCATCGAGGCTGACGCCATCGAGGAGTTCATGCGCGTGCTCGGTACCAAGCCGGCGCTCGGGTCAGCCCTCAACTGGTATCGGGCCAACATCGAGAACCGACAACCGACCGCCCCGGCTCTCGGGAACATTGCCGTGCCCACCATGTTCGTGTGGAGCGATGGCGACACCGCGCTCTGCCGGGACGGAGCCGAGATCACGGGCGAATACGTCGACGGACCGTATCGCTTCGAGATTCTCGAAGGGATCAATCACTGGATTCCGGACATGGCGCCCGACCAGCTCAACGCCCTGCTCCTCGACCACATCGGCCAGTATTCCGAGCGATAGCCCTCGGCGCTAGCCGGACGAGCGCAGCGCCGCCTCCACCGCGGGCGGGAAGAGCTCGACGACGTCACCATCGAGCCGGAACGTCAGGGCCGGCTCGGCGTCGTGCTCGGTCGCTCCACGATTGATCACCACGTAGGGCACCCCGTGCCGAGCCGCGGTCAGCGGCACGCCCGCCGCCGGATAGACCGACAGGGTGGAGCCGAGCGCAATCACCAGGTCGGCCTCGGTCGCCGCTCGCGCCGAACGCTCGAGGTCGTCGGGCACGAGGTTCTGCCCGAAACTGATCGTGGCCGGCTTCAGGTAGCCCCCACAGGGACACAGTGGCGCGTCGCGGGTCTCGAGAAACCGCTGCACGTGCGGCTCGGGGTCGCTCCGTTCGTGGCACGTCATGCACTCGATGGCGGTGTTGGTGCCGTGGATCTCAACGAGGCGCTCGGGCGACGTGCCGCCTTTGCTGTGCAAACCGTCGACGTTCTGGGTCACGACCATGGCGAGCTTGCCGGCCCGTTCCAGCTCCGCGGCGGCGGTGTGGACCAGGTTCGGCTGCGCGTCACGAAACGACGGCCACGCCTCGCACTTCTCGTCCCAGTACTCCACCCGAGCCGCATCGGAGGTCATGAAGTCCTGGAAGTAGACCGGCTGACGCTCCTTCCAGACGCCATTCGGTCCACGGAAGTCGCGAATGCCGCTGCCGGTCGAGATGCCAGCCCCGGTGAACACCAGGACTCGCTGGGCCGCGCGCAGCAGGGCCGTCAGTTCGGGATGGGCCATGGCGCTATTCCGGCATCGGGAGATACGCCATCCGGTCCCCGCGGTACGAGCCCAGCCACAGCTCGTCGCCCACCTGGATCGCCGTCGTCGACGACACGAACCCGTCGATGGCCGGCTGCTCCAGTATCCGCCGGAACTCCAACGTCTCGGGGTCGATGGCCGCGACGTTCGACGTCTCCGCCAGCGGGGTTCGTGGGAGCGTGATCGGGTTGCCCTCGCTGTCGGTGTGCCCGGCGGCCCACATGACGCTGCCGTCGACCGACATCCGCAGGTTGTCGGGACGGAACCCGAGCTGGATCTCTTCGCGCTCGATCGGCGTACGACCGCGAGAAATCCGCGTCACCTTCTCCTCGGCCCAGCCCGCGACGTACAACCAGCGGCCGTCGTGGGAAATCTCCAGCCCGTTGGGGGCGGTCCCGTCACTCCCTGGCACCGGACGCCAACCGGTCGACGTGTGCCATTCCCAGACATTGTCGGTGGGCGCGCTGGTGGTGGCGAAGCCTCCCTCGGGCAACGCGACGACGCTGTTGAGGCTCAGCATCGAGAGGGCGGGCGCGCACCCCACCCAGGTCAGCCCCGGCGGCGAGGTCGACGCGTCGACATCAAAGACCTCGATCGACTCTCGGGTGCCATGGTGGACGACATAGAGCACGTGCGGCCCCTCCCGCCGCGCCTTCATGTAGAGGCCGTGCGCCCGGAACTCTCCTTCGGCCAACGGACCGGAGCAGGTGGGATACGTGCGAGCGTCCAGCCGCTCGGCGGCGCCGGCGGCCGGGAAGAGCACCGTCGCCGTCTTGTCGGTCTTGTGCACCGCGTAGATCTTGCCGCCCACCTGGGCGCCGGACACGATGGTCCAGTCCGAGTCAGGCACCAGCGCGATGTCCTCTGGGCTGATCATGTCGCACACGAACCCCACCTCACCGACCATCTCGCAGGGGTGGGCGCCATACTCGGTGAACCCCGGAGGGTCCGCGTCCGGCGCCATGACGGTGCTCTCCGGCGGGCTGCACCCAGCCGTCAGCACGACGGCGCCGAACAACGCGACAGTTTCGACCCTGATCATCTGCATCCTCCTCGCGGCCGGGCAACGGCCAACGCGCCTCATGGTACAGTCCCGGCCCAACAATGTCTGTGATCGACACCCTCAGCGAGCAGTTGGCCGCGGGGCGGATCGTGCTCCTCGACGGCGCCACCGGCACCGAGCTGGAGGGACGCGGCGTCCCGATGGACGGCGCCGCCTGGAGCGCGGCCGCGCTGGTGACCCATCCCGAGACCATACGCTCGGTCCACCACGACTACATCCGGGCTGGAGCCAGCATCATCACATCGAACTCCTTCTCGACCGCGCGCCATCAACTCGAGCCGGCGGGCCTCGGGGACCGCTTCCGTGAGCTCAATCACCGCGCCGTGGACCTTGCGCGTGAGGCG
>CAJWMX010000512.1 GCA_913043805.1 uncultured Acidobacteriota bacterium
GGTCGACATGCAAGCCTGATCGGGCAGATCTCCCGGGCCGTCAGCCTGATAGCATGTCGGCCCGAACATACGAACGAAAACATCGGCCAGGAGTGCATGGCAATGCCCGACATCAACGATCCCCGTATTGACCCACGCATCCGCGCACTGTTTGGCGCGATGCCGCTCGCCGGCCCGCAGGAAGACGCGACCGACCGGGACACGCTGGTCGCCGAAGCAAACTCCGAAGAAGCGCTGGCGCGCATGGAGGGGGTGACGGCGATGTTCGAAGCGGCCGACAACGAGACGATTGCCCCGATGGCGGGACTGACCATGCGGACCGAGACGTTTACCTCGTCCCCCGACGGTAACTCGATCCAGGTGCAGTTCATCCGCCCGGACAACGACGACGTGGTGCAGTGCGTGTACTACATCCACGGCGGCGGCATGCAGTCGATGTCGTGTTTCCTCGGCAACTACCGCGCGTGGGGCAAGATCATCGCGGCCCAGGGTCTCGCGGTGGCCATGGTCGACTTCCGCAACTGTCTGACGCCGTCCTCGGCGCCCGAGATTGTGCCGTTCCCCGGGGGACTGAATGACTGCGTCTCCGGTGTGAAGTGGGTGGCGGAGTCTCACGCCGCGCTTGGCATCGATCCCGACCGCATCGTTGTGGCCGGCGAAAGTGGTGGCGGCAACCTGACGCTCGCGACCGGGCTCAAGCTGCTGAAAGACGGCGATATCGGTTTGATCAAAGGGCTCTATGCCCTCTGCCCGTACATCGCCGGGTACTGGCCACACCCGGACTGCCCGTCGTCGGAAGAGAACAACGGCATCCTGCTCGATCTGCACAACAATCGTGGCGCGGTCGCGTACGGCATCGCGGAAGTGGAAGCGAAGAATCCGCTTGCCTGGCCGCTCTTTGCGACCGACGACGATGTCAAAGGTCTGCCGCCGACGATGATCAGCGTGAACGAGTTCGACCCGCTGCGGGACGAAGGGATCGTCTTCTACCAGAGGCTGCTCGCGAACGGGGTTGCGGCGCGGTGTCGTCAGGTCATGGGCACGATTCACGGGACTGAGATCTTCCCGATGGTCTGCCCGGAAATCAGCCGCGACACCGCGGCGAGCATCGCCCAGTTCTGCAGGGAGTGAGGCAGAGGCACCTGGGCGGCAGGGACGGAGGCTTCATGCACGAGTCGCCGGACGAACTCGGGGACCTTCAGGCCCTGCTCGTCGCGCGGTGGACGGGCGGGTTCTCGGCGGACGTTCGTCAGAACGCAGACCGTGGGTGGGCCAGCTCCTCACGCCGCACGTGCCGGCCGCAGTGCGGGGTTGTACCCGAGGTGACAGTCAAAGCTTGAAGTTGTCCCAGGTGATCGTCCGCCTCGGCGTGAAGACGATCCAGCGGCGGTTACGGCCACGCGCGGTTGCCCCGTTGGGCGGTGGGTCGTCCACAGGGTCTGCGTGACCGCCGTTGTACTTGCGCCCCATCTGAACGCGGACTTCCGCGAGGTGCGGGTCGGCGGCTTCGGCTTCGGCAGTCTCCAGCACGTCGCCGTGGCCCCGCATCATGATCCCCTGCAGTTCGGGGAAACGCTCGTTGCGGTCGAGCAGCAATGTGCAGTTTGGATTGCGCCGGAGATTCGCAATCTTCTGGCCCCGCGCCGTGATGTAGACCTTGCCGCCCGCCCAGCCGAACCACATGGGTGTCAGGTTGATATCGTCGCCCGGGCCGTGGGTCGCAATCCGGATGTTCCACGTCTCCAGCATGAGCGTGTCGATCTGCTCCGGCGTCAGCGCAATCTCGCGTGGCAGGCTCATCGCCCAAGCTCCAGTTGATCCAGGAACTCGATCAGGAGGGCGTTGGTCTCATCAGCCCGTTCCTGCTGAATCCAGTGACCGCTGCCTTCGATGATCTCGCTCTTGTAGAGAGCGGGCAGCGTCTCCGGAAATCGGTTGATCGCGGGACCACCCCACACGGTGGGTCCGTCCTTCGAGCCGCCAACGAACATGGAGGGAATCTCGATTGGCCTGCCTGCCCAGGGGGCAAGGTCTTCCCAGTCGCGGTCGACGTTTCGATACCGCGACAGACCGCCGAAGAATCCGCTGTGTTCGAACTCGCCCGCGTAGACGTCGAGGTCGGCTTCGGTCAGCCAGGAGGGAAGCGTGTCCGGGTACACGAACTTGTCGCGAAGCTGCTTGCCGTGGTCGACGCGCGAGATGTTTGGCCCGTTTGTCACGTCGCCGGACGCGCAGTAGTAGAAACCCAGCAGCCAGTCCCGGACGTCCTGCTCGATTTCAGTTTCGGCCCGGCCAACCTCCTGGAAGTACGAGATGTAGAACTCGCCGCTCGATTCGTCTGCGCGCATTCCGGCCGTCGGACTTGGCCCTGTCAGCGGGCGCGGTGCCGAGTACGGCACCGACAGGCCCGCCACGCCCGCGAAACGATCGGGGCTGAGCAGGGCGGAGTTCCAGACGATGGGCGCTCCCCAGTCGTGCCCGACCAGCACCGCGCGGTCGGCTCCAAGCACGCTCACGAGATCCACGATGTCGCCGACGTGTTTCACCATGCGATAGCCGTCGACGGCGCTTGGCTTGTAGGACCGCCCGTAGCCGCGCACGTCAATGGCGACTGCCCGGTAGCCGGCTGCGGCCAGGGCAGGGAGTTGATAGCGCCACGAGTACCAGCTCTCGGGAAAGCCGTGGACCATGAGTACGAGGGGGCCCTCACCTTCCTCGACGAGGTGGTGGCGCACGCCGTTTGCCTGCACGATGCGGTGTCGTCCGGCCATGTCAGCTCCGTTGCTGTTGGGAACCCCCAGCATGCCGAAACCCCCGCACGGGGGCCACCGTCAGACCTGTCCGGATACGGCGGCATGCGCGGCGGGTCCACTCCCTGTGCTGACG
>CAJWMX010000513.1 GCA_913043805.1 uncultured Acidobacteriota bacterium
ATCTACACGAATGCGGAGCACGGGTTCTTCAACGACGCCACACCCGAGCGCTACAACAAGGCGGCGGCCGAAGAGGCCTGGGCGCGGACGATCGACTGGTTCAACCAGGCCACACGAGACGCAGCCTGAGCGGGCCGAATCGGCCCCGCTCGTGAGGAGGGCGGGGCTAGAGCCCCGCCCTGGAGATCCGAGAGAGCTCTTCAAGGCTTCTCAAAAATATTGTGATCCACCTCGCCGTTCACCTCGATGGTGTCGTAGGTCGTGTCGATGCTGAACGCCCCGGGAATGGCCAGACCGTTCATGGTGGGGAGCATGACGCCGCCGTGCTCCTGATACCCCTCGAGATCGGACGTGATCCTGACCGTCCCCATCTGCGGCACGTTGGTGTCGAACGCGATGCGTGACACGAGATAGGTCTCGGCATCGACGTAGACATCGAACGTCAGACCCGCGGCCGCGATCTGCACGACGTGGTGCGGACGGCCGCCCACCTCGGCGTCATCGAGCTTGCTGTACTCCCCGAAAGCCGGATCACCGAAGCCCTCGAACGGGTGCAGCGACGTCTGCGCAGCCAGCACCGCCGCCTGCTCGCCGGTCACATCGGTCATCCCCTGCATGCTGTCCGACTGCCACCCCGCGGCGCCGTTCCAGGCCCCGGTCTGCTGGAAAAAGTCGCTGTCGAGGTCCTGATAGATCTTCTGATTCGGGATGATGACGACCTCGGTGTCGCCCTCGATGTCCCCGTAGTCGGTACTCATCACGAAGCCGCCCACCTGACGGACGCTCGTGATCGCAGCCAGGGCCTGTCGACCACCAACCGCCTCCAAGCTGGCCTCGACGATCTCCTCAACCGATTGCGCCAGCGCGCTCGGGGCCGCCGACAACGCCAGCACCAGCACCCCGGTGCCGACGATCGTTCCAGTCCACTTCCGTGTACTCCGAAACGCCATCAAGTCTCCTCCTGTTCTGATTGACGTTGGGCGAGCCAACCAGGTTCACGGCCTCATGCTATCCTGCGCCATCGGTCGAAATCATGAAGATCCAGTGGCTGTTTCGCATCGGCCTCGTGGCGTGCGCCATCGCGCTGGGCGTCCTCAACCTCGCGCTCTGGCAACAGCAGGGAGAGGTGCCGTCGGGAGATCTGGCGTCGGACAACAATGACGAGTTCGAGGTCGTCAACCTCGATGCGTTACCCGAGCCCGAGGCGGATGAACCGCAGCTCGTCAACGACGCCTGGGAGATCACCGACATGGCGACGGCACACGGCGCCTTCGTCATCGAGGTCGAAGCGGACGACCCGAGCCGGACCGACGAGATCGCCCGTTCGCTGGTCGAGCCGATCAAGACCGACTACGACGAGATTCTCGTCTACATCCATCAGCGGGGCGACGAATCGGACCTCCCTGCCCGGCGCATGCAGTGGACGCCGTCAGGGGGCTACGTCGAGCTGGAGTATCCCTCCGAGGAAGACTCCGCGCGGTAGGACGCATGCGCAAGGCGCCTGACATCAACCGGCTGGCCGACGAGCTGAACGCCTGGCAGGACGAGCGTGGCAGTCATCCGTCTCGGCTCGAACAGTGGCTCCGGCTGGTCACCGAGCGAGGCGCCAGCGACATGCTGCTGGTAGCTGGTGTCCAGCCGTCGATCAGGGTGGACGGCAAGATCACCACACTGCCCGAGGGCCCCCTGGACGGCCCCGAGATCGAGGACGCCGTGCTGCCGGCGCTGCCCGAGGCGATCGCCCGGCGCTACCGGGACGGCGCACCGGCGGACGCGTCGCTGCGGGTGCCAGCGCTCGGCCGCTTCCGGATCAATCTGCACCGCGAACGAGGACGGGCCGCGGCGGCCATCCGCGCGCTGCCCTCACGTCCGCCGGCGCTCTCCGAGCTCGGGCTGCCTCCCAGCGTCGAGCAACTCACCAAGCTCCCCTACGGCCTCGTGCTCATTGGCGGGCCGACGGGCTCCGGCAAGTCGACCACGTTGGCCGCGCTGGTCGATGTGATCAACCGGCGCGACCCGAAGCACATCGTCACCATCGAGGACCCGATCGAATACGAGCATCCTCACCAGCAGAGTGTGATCGAACAGGTCGAGGTCGGGCTCGACATCGAGGACTTCCCCACCGCACTCCGGTCCACACTCCGCCAGGCGCCCGACGTGCTGGTCATCGGCGAGATGCGGGATCCGGAGACGATGCAGATCGCACTCGCCGCCGGAGAAACCGGTCATCTGGTCCTTTCCACCATCCACACCAACGACGTCGCCTCCACCGTGGCTCGCATCGCCGACTCGTTCCCACTCGAACGACAGGCCACCATCCGTCAGGAACTCTCGATGGCGCTGGCCGCGGTGTTCACCCAGTCGTTGCTGCCACGGGTAGGCGGCGGGCGGGTCCCGGCCGCCGAACTGTTGATGGTGGGGTACGGGGCGCGTCAGCACATCCGCAAGAACCAGGTGCAGCACCTGCACCAGGAGATCACCATCAGCCGCCGCCACGGCTCCTTCACCTACGAGGAGTCGCTCGCCCGCCTCGTCCATCAGGGCCTGCTGGAACGCCGGGAAGCGATTGCTCGCACCGCGCACACCGAGGAGCTGGAGGGGCTGCTCCGGAAAGCGGCAGCCTGCAGCGCGAAGCGCTGAGGACGCCTGATGCGCTCTCCGTCCTACGTGCATGGCGCAAGTGACGTCCCGCTGCTGGGCGAGACCATCGGCGAGAATCTGAAACGAACGGTCGACCGCGTGGGCAACCGCGACGCGCTGGTGTCTGTGGCACAGGGATACCGGGCCACCTACAAGGAGCTGTGGGACGCCACCACCGGGCTGGCCAAGGCGCTGCTCGCGCGGGGTGTGGCCAAGGGCGACCGGATCGGCATCTGGTCGCCC
>CAJWMX010000514.1 GCA_913043805.1 uncultured Acidobacteriota bacterium
TCGAGCGGCGGCAGCCAGGTCAGCGAGGAGTGGTGTAGGGAGATGAGCACCCGCCCATCGAGCTTGTGATAGGCGAAGGTGTAGTCGGCGCGGGTCGCGTTGCCGTCCCCGTCGATGAACGTGTAGTGCCCCATGTCCGTGTAGCCGAGGCCGCCGGCCTTGAGGATCGGTCCGGCCGCGCTCTGGAAATCCACCTGTTTCCAGCCGCGGTTGAGGAAGCCGTTGTCGTTCGGGTAGTCAGGGTCGCCGCCCACGAAGTATGAGCGTGCGCCCGCCCGATCCAGGCGGATGATGTCCGCGAGCGTCGGCTTGAACAGTACCGGTTCGTCCGGCGCGTCGAAATCATAGAGTTCGAGCAGCCCGTCGATGTCCTGCTCGGTCACGCATCGAGCCCAGGCATGTTGTGCGGCGACGACCTCGGCCTTGGTAATGCGTTCAAAGTTGCGGTCGGTGATGGTTCGGCCCCCCCACATCGGTTTAATGCAGGCAAACCTAGTGCAACAGGCCAGTGCGGTACAGCCGTGTTGTGTCGTCTAGCCGTCCCGGAGTTCGGTCTCGGAGTGGAACTGGGACCAGGCGAACCAGAAGGCCTCGTGGCTGCCGATGTCGGAGCCATCGGTATCGACGGCCTTGAGCCCGCCAGTCGCGAGCTCCTGGCGGACATTCTCGAAGACGATCGTCTCACCGCGATTCAGCGCGACAAGCGCGCGGCTGCGCTGGAACGCGATGGGTTTGCCGGATGCCGGGACGACGCCGACGACGTCTTCGTGGACAGGCAGGCGTGGGTCCGCGTTGCCGATGGGGAAGATCGGGCCGTTGGCGTCGCGACCGTTCCGGAAGTCCGGATCGTGACCCAGTGCCAGCTTCTCGACCTGCACGGTCATCTCCGGGTGGCGTTTCTTCCAGGTAACCCAGTCGGTGGTAACGGTGCTCGCCTGTTCCAGCTTCACGCCCTTTTCGGCCAACGGCCCCGTCACCTCGTTGCCGAGAAACGTGTCGAACACCGGGTAGGTGTTGATGTCGTACATCAACTTGTTGGAGTGGAGGAGCAACCAGGATGTGCGCAGGACCGGGCAAGCCCCGCCACCCGGCAGCCGGTCGGTGAAATAGGCCTATGCCGAACCGCACAGCGTGCAGTAGGGATTGCCGAGGTCGCGATCGCCCAGCGTGTCGTTCACCGTCTCGCGCACCTCCATGATACGCCGTGGGTAGGCGCGATACTCGCCGTTCACCCCGATCCCGAAGACGATGTCGTCGTCCTTCAGCCAGTCGGCCTCGTCCGCGCCGGTTACCTCGGGGTTGACCGCGGCGGGAATGCAACGGCAGGAAATCACGGGTGCGTCATTCGCACGAGCGTCGATCAGGACCCCGCCCCAGGACACGAGCCGCCAGTCGATATTGCCCTCGATGAAGATCTTCTCCCAGCCAGTTCGCGGTCTCCGTGGTTTCGACAAACGCGACCTCCATCGCCGCGAGGAGAGAATCGGACAGCGGCCCGGATGGGATCGCTGGCGGCGTGCCGAACTCCTCGGTCACGCAGGTGGGCAGGGGGCGGTTCTCCTGAGCCTGTGACGGGACTGTCCAGAGCAGCGCGAGCGCCACCAGCGGGGCGGTCAGAAGAAGACGCGGAGGGAGAATGAGAACCGACGCCATCGAGGGAACCTCTCGCTTGCCTGTCATTTACAAACCCGCGAGCGGCAGGAAAATTCCATCTTTCGGCACGTTGTCCGGCCCCGGGGCCGGGTCAGCGTGCCCGCGCGCTGTCGTTGGCCGCTTCCGTGGGGACGAGAGACTTGACCAGCGTGTCCATCCGTAATGTGCCGACCTTCCGCTCGCCATCCTTCACAAGATAAGTTTTACGGGTATCGCCCTCGGCCATCGCGATGACGGTCTCGAGGTTTTCTTCCTGGTCAATCTCGCCCGCGATGCTGACCCCGTCGGTCGCGATGGTCTTGTCCATCACCGTGCGTACCCGCAGCACCCGGGCGCGGTTGATGTCACTCACGAAGTCGACGATGTAGGGGTCGCTGGGCTCGAGCAAGATTGTCTGGGGCTCGTCCTGCTGGACGATGCGGCCATCCTTGAGGATTACAAGGTGGTCGGCAAGCTTCAGCGCCTCGTCGAGATCATGGGTAATGAACAGGATGGTCTTCTGCAGCTCCTGCTGCAGTTCCAGCAGCAGGTCCTGCATGTCCGTGCGGATCAGCGGGTCCAGGGCCGAGTAGGCCTCGTCCATCAGCATGACGTCGGCGTTGGATGTCAGCGCACGTGCGATGCCGACGCGCTGCTGCATACCGCCTGAAAGCTGGTGCGGATAGCTTTCGCCATAGCCCTGCAGCCCCACACGGTCGAGCCATTTCTCGGCCTTGGGGATGTATTCGTCCCGGGAGATACCCCGAACTTCGAGCGCGAGCGCCGCGTTCTCCGCCACGGTCTTGTGCGGCAGCAGCGCGAATTTCTGGAACACCATCGAAATCTGCTCGCGGCGGATCCGGCGAAGCTCCTCGTCCGTGCATCTCAGGATGTCGCGTCCGTCGAAGACGATCTCGCCAAAGGTCGGATCGATCAGCCGGTTCACATGCCGTATTAGCGTGGACTTGCCCGAGCCCGACAGGCCCATGATAACCGTGATCTCGGCGGCCTTCGCCTCGACATTGATGTTCTCGAGTCCGAGCACATGACCGTGGCGTTCGAGAAGTTTCGGCTTGTCGAGCCCTTCCTCGCGCATGGCCTTCAGGGCTGCCAGCGGGTTGGGGCCAAAGACCTTGTAGAGGTCGCGGATCGCGATTTTCGTCTCGCTCATCGGTCTTGGCCTGCGTTGATGCGCGCGAGCGCGAGCTTGGTGGTTCGGTCGAGGATCACGGCCAGCACCACGATCCCG
>CAJWMX010000515.1 GCA_913043805.1 uncultured Acidobacteriota bacterium
TCCGGGGGGCGGCCGCGAGTCCGCTATCCGCGCCCTGCAGGCGTCGGTGGGACTCAGTGTGAAGTCGATCAAGGACGTTACGCCGATCCCGCACAACGGGTGCCGTCCGCCGAAACGGCGACGGGTTTAGGAGAAGACCAGCATGGCACGATACGCAGGACCCGTTTGCCGACTGTGTCGGCGAGAGGGCATGAAGCTCTTCCTCAAAGGGGAGCGTTGCTACGCGGAGAAGTGCGCGATCGAGAGGCGCAACGTTCCGCCCGGGCAGCAGGGCCGCCGCCGTCGACCCAACAAGGTGATGGGCTATGGGTCGCAGCTCCGCGAGAAGCAGAAGGTGAAGCGCACGTATGGCGTGCTGGAGAGTCAGTTCCGCCGCTACTTCGCGGCGGCCGAGCGCCAGCGCGGCATCACGGGCGAGACGCTGTTACAGCTGCTCGAGCGGCGATTGGACAACGTCGTCTACCGGCTGGGGCTGGCCACATCCCGGCCGCAGGCTCGTCAGCTGGTGCGTCACGGACACGTTCGGGTGAACGGACGACGCGCCGACATTCCTTCGATCTCGCTCAAGGCCGGTGACGCCGTGACCGTGCGTGAGCGGAGCGCCAAGAAGGCTTCCATCCTCTACGCGATGGAGGAGGTCAAGGGACGGGGCATCCCTGAGTGGCTGGAGTTCGACGCGGAGACCATGACCGGAAAGGTCGCATCGTTGCCGACACGCGACCAGATCAATCTGCCGGTGCAGGAGCAGCTGATCGTCGAGCTGTATTCGAAGTAGGAACCAGAGACGCGACGCGTGCGCCGCCGGGACAGACCGGCCGGTACCGGATACAGAAAGGACTGACTCGATGTTGTGGAAAGGCTTCCAGCGACCGAAGCGGCTGGAGTTCGACGCCGACACCCTGACCGATCAGTACGGCCGTTTCCATGCTCAGCCGTTTGAGCGCGGGTTCGGCACGACGATTGGGAACGCGCTGCGCCGCGTGTTGCTGTCGGCCATCGAGGGGGCGGCGGTAACCAGCGTGAAGATCGACAACGTGCTGCACGAGTTCTCGCCGATCCCCGGGGTGGTGGAAGACGCGACCGATATCATCCTGAATCTCAAGCAGATCCCGATCAAGCTGCACTCGGATCAGGCGAAGACCCTGTATCTGCGGGCTGACAAGGCCGGTGAGGTGAAGGCGTCTGCCCTCGAGGGCGACGGCGACGTCGAGATTCTCGACCCCGATCTGCACATCGCCACCGTCTCCGACGGGGGCTCGCTGCACATGGAGTTGCGGGTCAAGCAGGGGCGTGGGTACGTCTCGGCTGACAAGAACTTCGACGAGGACCTCGGGATTGGCTGGATTCCGGTCGACTCCGTGCATTCCCCGGTGCGCAAGGTGAACTATCTGGTCGAGGCGGCACGGCTCGGCCAGACCACCGACTACGACAAGCTCACCGTGGATGTCTGGACCGATGGCACCGTCACTGCGCGTGATGCCATCTCGCTCGGGGCGAAGCTGGTGCGTGACCACCTGAGCATCTTCATCAACCTCGACGACCCGGTGGACGTTCCGGCGGAGCCAGACGGCGAGTTGTTGCCGGCGGTGTCCAACGAGCACCTGGACAAGAGCGTCGAAGAACTGGAGCTCTCAGTCCGCTCCTACAACTGCCTGAAGAACGCCAACATCCGAACCATCCGCGAACTGGTGCAGAAGACCGAGCCTGAGATGCTCCGCACCAAGAACTTCGGGCGGAAGTCGCTCAACGAGATCAAAGAGATCCTCCAGAGCATGGGGCTCGGCCTCGGTATGCGGCTGGATCAGCCGGTCGCCGAGGGCGAAGCGGAGTAAGAACGATGCGTCATCGAGTAGCCCACCGGAAGCTGGGCCGGGTCACCGAACACCGGATCGCTACGCTGCGAAACCAGGCGCAGATGCTGCTGCGTCACGAGCGTATCGATACGACCCTGGCCAAAGCCAAGGAGCTTCGCCCGTTCGTGGAGCGGTTGATTACCGTCGCGAAGCGTGGCATCGCCGACGGGGCCGATACCCCCAAGGCGTTGCACGCCCGCCGGCTCGTCGCTCGCGATCTTGCCGACAAGAAGGTGACCAGTAAGCTCTTCGAGTCCATCGCTCCGAGGTTCGCCGAGCGACCCGGCGGTTATATCCGGGTGTTGCAGCTGGGCCGCCGGCAAGGCGATCAGGCCGAGATCGCCCAGATCGAACTGGTTGGCAGCGAGTATGACCCGACCGAGGTCGAGACGGACCAGGATGCCGTCGAGGCGGCGTCGGGTGGCCAGGGGATGGGTGGACGGCTACGGGCCGCGGCGAAGCGGCTGCGCGGTGACGAGAAGAAAGACGCCGACGCCGAGAAAGAATAAGTCCTACCCTTCGTCGTCGTCTCCGTCTCCAGCGTCCGCCTTCGAATCGGCGATGACCTTTTCCTGGATGTGGGCCGGCACCTCTTCGTAGTGCGAAAACTCCATGTGGTAGGAGCCGCGGCCACCGGTGGCCGAGGTGAGCTGCTGCTCGTAGGTCAACATCTCTGACATCGGCACCTGCGCCTTGATCGAGGTCGAGGCGCCGCGGGTGTCCATGCCTCCGATCCGGCCCCGGCGCCCGTTCAGGTCGCCCATGAGGTCGCCGGCATAGTCGCTGGGGGCGTACACCTCCACATTCATCACCGGTTCGAGGAGCGTTGGCTTGGCCCGTTCCATCGCATCCCGGAATGCCAGCCGGCCGGCCATCTTGAACGACATCTCGTTGGAGTCGACCGGATGGAACGAGCCGTCGTATAGCGTGACCGCGAAGTCGACCATCGGGTAGCCGGCCAGGTAGCCTCGGGTGCGGGCCTCCTGGATGCCCTTTTCGACGGCGGGGATGAACCCGCGTG
>CAJWMX010000516.1 GCA_913043805.1 uncultured Acidobacteriota bacterium
CCCGTTCCGACACGAGACGAAACCCAAGCTCCGCCTCAGGCGGCGTCCACTCACCGAGGGTGGCGCGCACGTCACGGAATTCACTGACCTCGGCCGCGCACTGCGGGCACGCCCGCAGGTGCTCCTCGACCCGGGCCCGCGCAGACGGATCAGCCTCACCATAGAGGTAGTCGATCAACTGTTCCTGAGCGATATGCGTTGTTTCGGTCATCGATCTAGATCCACGACTTTCCGGCTACTCTTCGCGATCTCACCGCCGCCCACCAGGGCGGCCACACTGGTGGAACCATCGAGGCCGCTGCGCTTCAGCTGACGCCGCAGCACCCCGAGTCCCTGATACAACCTAGTCTTGACCGTGCTCAGCGGACAGCCTTGCAGGTCGGCGATCTCCTGGAACGTGAGCCCATGGTATTCCTTCAGGACGATGGTCGTCCGCTGCTCTTCGGGCAACGTCGCCATCGCCTCGGTCATGACCCGTCCCAGATCCCGTCTGAGGGTGCGCCCCTCGGCCGTTTCAGCGGGCTCGCCCGCTGGCTCCGGCTCGGATTCGGTGTCGAGCGGCAGGAGGTGGCTGCTCCGCTTCTCCCGACGCATCCAGTCCCGGCACAGATTGAGCGCGATCCGGTAGAGCCAGGACGAGAACTTGGCCTGCCCCTTGAACCGCTTGATCCCGCGGAACGCCCGGAGAAAGGTCTCCTGGCAAACGTCGTGGGCGTCTTCTTCACGACCGAGGACGCGGTAAGCGAGGGCGAAGATCTGACGCTCCCAGCGACCCACGAGCTGGTTGAAGCTCTCGGGATCTCCGGCGGTCGCGAGCGCAACCAGCTCTTCGTCAGTTCGTTGCATGCTGAGCACGCCGCTCTGAGTGCCGCTCATGATTCCGTGCCATCGTCGTCGTCCGTCGCCGGCGGCCACCCGCGTCAGACGGGGTCGCCGCCCACACCAAGATTAGACGCCGGATGCGCCAAAGTGGTCTGGTGCTTTTCGCCCACGGGTAGAAACTACCCTCTTCCCAGAACTGCCCACGAACCGGCAGAAAATGCTACTCTACGCAGCGGGCCTGACCCTACATGATCGACGAGACTTTCCTCACAACGAGCGAAGTACTGGAATATCTGCAGGTTAACCTGCGGACGGTCTACCGTCTCATCAAGGCGGGCAAGATCCCGGCGGTACGTGTCGGCAGGCAGTGGCGATTCCGCAAGAGCGACATCGACGCCTGGCTCGAGCGGGAGCGCTCGGGCAGCATCCGCCCGCCCGCGACCCCGGCGACGCAGCCGCAGGCCGCCGGCCGAGAAGGCCGGCCCCGGGTGCTGGTGGTGGACGACGAGGCCAGTATCCGGGATCTGCTCTCGAAGACGCTGGCCCTGGCCGAGTACGACGTCGACGTGGCGCCGGACGGACGGGCGGCGCTGGAGCGCCTTCGCCTCTTTGGCTACGACCTGCTGATCACGGACCTGCAGATGCCAGGCATGGACGGGCTCACGGTGATCAACGAGGCGCGACGGCTGCACGCCAACCTGCCCGTCATCATCATTACCGGTTTCTCCACCGAGGCCAGCGCCATCGAGGCGGCCAATTTCGGCGTCTCGGGCTACCTGACCAAGCCGTTCAAGGTCCCCAAGCTCCTGTCGGTCGCGGCCCGGGCACTGGGCGAATAGCGGCCACGCGCCGTCCCGGCGCGATCCGCCGTCTCCGCGACGATGCTCCAACTCTCCGCGCTCACGAAAGGGTTCGGAGGCCGCACGCTCTTCGACCGCATCACCTGGCAGATCTCCACGGGTGACCGGGTGGGGCTGTGCGGCCCGAACGGCGCCGGCAAGACCACGCTGCTGCGCATGCTGGCCGGGTTCGACGAACCGGACGACGGCGCGATCGCCCGTCAGTCCGGTCTGACGATCGGCTACCTCCCCCAGGACGGACTGACCCACTCGGGCCGCTCGCTGGTCGAAGAGGCCAGCCGCGCCTTCCAGCCGCTCCTCGACGCTCAGCGGGAGATGGAGAAGCTCGAGGAGCAGATGGCCGACGACGGCCACTCCCGCGAAGACCAGGAAGCGATGCTCGAGCGCTACTCGGATCTCCAACACGAGTTCCGCGACGGCGACGGCTACAACATCGAGCTCAAGGTGGCGGGCGTGCTGAAGGGACTCGGCTTCGGCCAGGACGACTTCGAGAAGCCGACCGAGACCTTCTCGGGCGGCTGGCAGATGCGGATCGCGCTGGCCACGCTGATCCTCAAGCGCCCGCACATCCTGCTGCTCGACGAGCCGACCAACCACCTCGACCTCGACGCCCGCAACTGGCTCGAGGAGTTCCTCGCCGACTACCCCTACGCGCTGGTGCTGGTCTCCCACGACCGCTACTTCATGGACCGGGTCGTCACCCGGATCGCCGAGGTGGGTCTGCGCACGCTCACCCAATATGTGGGTAGCTACTCCGAGTATCTGGAGGCGCGTGACGCCCGCATCGCCACCCTCGTGGAGCAGAAGAAGCGCCAGGACGAAGAGATTGCGCGGATGCGGCTCTTCATCGACCGCTTTCGCTACAAGGCCACCAAGGCGGCGCAGGTCCAGAGCCGGATCAAGATGCTGGACAAGATCGTGCCGATCGAAGTGCCGGTGGCCCGCAAGCGCGTCCACTTCAGCTTCCCCGACTGCCGGCGGAGCGGCCGGGTGGCGCTCGAGCTCGACGGGGTGACCAAGCGCTACGGCGAGCAGACCGTGCTCGACCAGGTCAACGTGCACGTCGTGCGGGGCGACCGGATCGCCATTGTCGGCCCCAACGGCGCCGGGAAATCCACGCTGATGCGGATGCTGTCCGGCGCAGAAACGCCCGACAGCGGCACCCGCACCAAGGGACACAACCTGGTGG
>CAJWMX010000517.1 GCA_913043805.1 uncultured Acidobacteriota bacterium
GACCTCGTCGGCTGGATGATGTGGGACAGCCGAGCCGTCGCCGGATTTGAGGCACTCGGCGTTCCGGAAGGCAGGGGGTGGATCGTGGCTTGGCGACTGGCATCCCTGGGGGACGTGTCGCCAAGCGCAGCGGCTGCGGTCGCCTATTCGATCCACCCTGCGTTGATCGCTGCGGTGATGGCTGCCCATCGGGACGTCACTACCCCAGAGGAGATCCTTGCGGTCCGGGATTCAGCCGTTGAGCCCGGGTTGTCTGAGATAGCGCCGCCAGTTGCCAATGGGATCGGGCAATTCGCCTCTGCGCTCTGGAGGGGCGTGGATGCTGTGCATCATGGGGCCCGACCGATGTTCGCCGCGCACCGCGCAAGGCCCCGTCCGCCCGAGACGGACTCCTGCCTGTCTGCCTGGCTGGCGGCGAACTGTCTCCGTGAGCTTCGCGCCGACAACCACTGGGCACTGTGCGCCGCGGCCGACTTGGATGACGTCGAGGTGGGGCTCCTCCATTCGGCGATGGTCGACCTCGAGGAATACGGCGACGAGGAATGGATTGCCAGGAGTCGGGGTAACGACGACAGCGCCATCCGGGCCGGCTGGGAGCGCCTCGAGGCGAAGGGCTACGCCTTGGGCGGGGGCCTGACCGACGAGGGACGGCGCTTCCGCTTCGACCTCGAGGCCCGCACCGATGCCCTCACTGCACCGGCTTGGGAGGCAGTGGGCGAGGAGGGCGCGGCCGGGTTCTGCGACCTGGTTGAGGCGCACCATGACGCTTTCCTCGCGAGGATCGACGAGACCGCGGGCCCGCGGTGGATGCCAGCGGTGCGGACCAAGGCGGGCCAGACACCGGTCAAGGCACCCTCCAATTGATGGTGGCCCGTGGGGGGGACAGTTTGACTACGCGGATCGATCACTTCATGTATGCCGTGGCATCGCTAGACGAAGGTATTGAATGGGCCGCGGACACGTTCGGGGTGCCAGCCGCATACGGAGGAGAGCATGTAGGTCTCGGAACACGCAACGCACTTCTGTCACTCGGTTCCACCTACCTCGAGATCATCGCTCCCGACCCGGCACAGTCTCTGGAAGGCAACGCTGGCGCACAGTTCGCCGACTTGACGAGTGGCGGCATGGTCACATGGGCAGCCGAAGGCGATCTAAGCGCCATTGCCCGGACCTTGGAAATGACTGGCATGTCGACTGAGGGTCCCCACCGCACCCGGCGCAAGACGCAGTCGGGTGATCTCCTCGTCTGGGATCTCTTGTTCCCCATCGGAAGTTTGCACAGCGGGCGCATGCCGTTCTTCATCGATTGGCTCGAGTGCACCAATCCGAAGGACACCAATCCAGTCGGAGGTGAGTTCAGGGCTTTGGCCATCACTACGCCCGATGCCGATGACCTTGCGGGCGTCCTGCGCTCCGTTGATCTCGACATCGCGGTGTCTGCGGGGCCACCCGCACTGTCGGTCGCAATTGATTCGCCTCGAGGTGAGGTGCTGCTTGCGAGCACGGATGAGACCTCGGACATGCAGTTCGGCCGCATCCGCTGAGGTTCCTGCGGCCGGCCCAAGGCGACCCGTGAGATTCTCAGGGGCGAATTGGCAGTGCGTCTGTGTGTTTGCCACATGGACGCAGGACCGCGGGACCGGGATCAGCCCCAGAGGGGGCACTGGCGACCTCCGGTGCTGTGGCGGAAGGAGCCAGGAAGGGACTGCGGACTGGTCCTCGAAGATCGCTCCGGCGACTTGCGGCTCGATCCCATAGGCGTCATGCAGTCGCTTTTTCTATATCGCTGATACTCAGCTCTATGCCGAAGCCGGGCGCATTGCTTGGTTGAACGAATCCATTCGAGGGAAGGTTCATACCTGGGGTGGCCCGGTAGGAGTTCATCAGCGACGAGTCACGAACACAGCCGATGTACATCTCTGCCCAGAGGTTTCCCGCTAGGGCAGCCGACAGGTGTTGCCCGTAGCTGTCGTTTGCTCCGCAGTGAATAGCGAGGCCATATCCCGCTGTGGCAGCAGCATCGGCTATCCGTCGACACGGAGTGACTCCGCCGACCCAAAGTGGGTCGGGCTGTAGAACATCTACCCAGCCGTCCTCGATCGCTCGCAGAAAAGGAATGTCTGTGTACCAACGTTCACCGGCTGCGAGCCGATGATCGGGCAGGGCTGAACGAACTTCCGAGTAGCCGTCCCAGTTCTCGGGATAGATCATGTCTTCTATCCATTCAATATTGAAGGCCCGAACTGCTTCCCCGATCCTGATGGCGTGTTCAACAGATTGGACCGCCCAGCAATCGAGCATCAGGTGAGCCGCGGAGCCCACCAGTTCGCGACCGTTTCCAATCAGGTCGACGAGTTGGTCAATTGCGGTAGCGGTGTCTGGTCCCCACGGGCAGGGCAACTTGAAAGCTTCGAAGCCGAGTTCGCCGAACCATTCAAGGTCAGACCCAGTCGCATAACAGCGGACCGGTTCAGGGTCCTTCGCCCCAAGAAGTTCGTAGACGGGCTTCTCAGCGAGTTTTCCTGCTAAATCCCATAGTGCTAAGTCGACGGCGCTAATCGCATAACTGGCTAGGCCCGACGCTCCGAAGTGTGAACCGCAAGCGACCGTCATGATTTCCCAGAGTCGGTCGCGGTCTTGGATCGATTCACCGGAGAGCATCGGTCCGAGGTAGTCGTTGATGAGTGGAACCGTGACGCCTGACAATGAACTCATGCCCAATCCCCATGTGCCTGAGCTTGTGGTGACGACGCACATCACTTCGCCCCACGGCGGACGGAACCGGGAGGCTTGACCCTGATATCGGCTGTCCGTACCAAGCGGGTTCATATGGTCGATCTGGCCTTGCCAATCCGCTACGCCTTCGAC
>CAJWMX010000518.1 GCA_913043805.1 uncultured Acidobacteriota bacterium
TTTGTCGAGATCGTCTCTGGTCTGAGCGGCGGCAATTCGGCGTGTCTGGCGCGGGAACTGGGCTGGACGGGACTGATGGTCGATGGGAGCGAAGCCCACATGGCCCAGGTGGCGCGCCGGTTCCCACGGGTGCAGGCAGTGGCGGCCTGGATCACCCGCGAGAACGTGAACCAGCTGGTGAGGGACGCGGGCCTGACCGGCGAGGTCGATTTTCTCAGCATCGATCTGGATGGGAACGACTACTGGGTGTGGGAGGCTTTGACCGCCTGTTCAGCTCGGGTGGTGGTGGTCGAGTACAACTCGGCGTTCGGCGCCGAGCGGGCGGTGACGATCCCCTACGATCCCAAGTTCGACCGACACAACTATCGCTTCGTCTACTACGGGGCGTCGTTGGCCGCCCTGGCCAAGCTGGCCGCGGCGAAGGGCTACCGTCTGATCGCGGCCGAGCCACACGGGGTCAACGCGTTCTTTCTCCGAAACGACGTGGCCCCCTCGATCCCGGCGTGCACGCCGGAACGTGCCTTCCATCTGATGAAACGCTACGACGTCTGGATGCAGACCAAGAAAGAAGACGTCTACTCCTACGCCGAGCAGGCCAAGCTGCCGCTCGTAGATGTGTAGTCAGGTCGTTAGGTCAGACACACCAGATCGTGGATTCCACGCCCGCTCCGCGTGTTGCCTGGGGTCGTGCCATAGTGTAAAATCCGCGAGATCTGGGCCTTAATCGCCTCCGCATCTCATCACCCACTCGTGTTCCACTGGCATCTCCACGCGTCCAGCCCGCTGGCAGCCGTTCGAGACTTACCGCTGTCGGCAGGCCAGGACTGGCGTAGGTCGCCGCGGGGTAGAGATGCGGAGGCGCGGCCGGCGGGTAGGGACCTCTGAGACGGATAGCCCGGCTCACACGCCTTGCTAAGTGGCGTATTGGGACCGAGAGGGCGGAGCTTCATTTACCCAGCCTTGAAGGTGGAGAGCAATGGCCGAAGCGCTGCGTGCTGAGCATCTGCGGGGTGTGACGCTGGTGGTGTTCGACTTCGACGGCGTCTTCACCGATAACCGCGTGATCGTCAGCGAGGACGGGCGCGAGTCTGTGATCTGCTCCAGGGCCGACGGTCTGGGTCTCGCCGCGCTCCGACGGCTTGGTGTGGACAGCCTGATTCTCTCGACCGAAGTCAATCCGGTCGTGACTGCGAGGGCCCGTAAGCTCGGCATTGAGTGCCAACAGGGTCTGGGCGATGGCAAGAGTGCGGCCCTGACCCGGCTGCTCGAGGAGCGCCGACTCGACGCTCGCCAGGTCGCCTACGTCGGCAACGACATCAATGACCTCGACTGCTTGCGCCAGGTGGGCGTGGGCATCTGTGTGGCCGACGCCTACGGGGCGGTGCGCGCTGTCGCTCGCTATGAAACCGGACGCCCCGGCGGCCAGGGCGCCGTCCGCGAGGTCTGCGACCTGATCGTGGCCGCGCGGGAGCCGGCGGACGGATGACCCCGGTAGAGCTCGCCGAGCGACCCGGACCCGGTGAGATGCCGATGAGTCGGCCACAGTCCAGCCCTGGGGACGCGGAGCGCTGCAGGTCGCGCTCTGGAGCGATCCTACTCTCGGTGCCGGGTGGCCATCACGTCGAGGACCTGTTGCGCGGGCCTTTCCTCGAATCGCTGCTGGCTCCGCCCGACGCGCCTCGCGTGACTGTGGTCTCGCCGTTCGTCACCGACGCGCGGCTCACGAGGGAGCTGCGCAGCGTCGGGGTCGACGTCGAGAGCATGCCGTTGCCTCGCGGGGGAGCGGCATCCCGGGTGGTCGAGTCGATTCTGAGCGAACGCTTCCTGCTTGATTCCGGCTTGCGCGCGGTGCGACTCCAGCGAGACCGCGCGCGCCTGCTCGACCAGTGGCCCGGGCGTCGCGGCTTGATTGCGCTCAAGGCCGTGTTGAGCCGTTTGCCCGTGTCGCGGCAACGTTGGTTCGGCTTGGCTCAGGCGGTGACCGACCTCGGTGAGTGCACCCGTGTGCTGGAACGGCACCGTCCGGATCTCGTCGTCACTTCGACCGCTGGCTTTCTGGCCGCCGAGGTGCCCCTGATCTATGCGGCGCGCAAGCGCCGTCTCCCCGTCATGGGGATTGATCTCGGGTGGGACAACCTGTCGTCGAAGTATCACACCGTGCGTCCGGTGGATCATCTGGCGGTCTGGAACGAGTCGATGCGCGACGAGGCGGTCCGCTATCACCAGTTCAGGCCCGACCAGGTGCGGGTGACCGGTGCGGTGCCCTTCGATACCTATTTCGCGGGGGCCGAGCTACCGTCACGCGAACGGCTCTTCGCCTCGATCGGCGCGGACCCGGCCCGACCGCTCGTGACGCTGGCGACCGCGCCGGCCTTGGTATATCCCACGACGTCGCAGGTCGCGCGGTTGCTTGCCGCGGCGGCTCTCGATGGACGATTCGGCGCCGAAGGTCAACTGCTCGTGCGCGTGCACCCCCGAGATCAGCTCGCGGACTACGACGGGCTGCACGACGGCACGCGCGTGTTCGTGGAGAAGCCGTTCGAGCAACTCGAGCGCGGCGCTGGTCAGCCGGAGCTCGACGCGTTCACCCCGGGAGCCGGCGGCCGGGGCCGACTCGCCGCGACCCTCGCCCATAGTGACGTGGTGGTCAACTTCGCCTCGACGACGACCATCGAGGCGGCGCTGTTCGATACGCCAATCATCAACATCGGTTTCGATCACGAGGCCGGGTTGCCGCTCCCGTTGTCGATCCGGCGCTACTACGAGTACGAGCACTACCGGCCGGTGGTCGAGACCGGGGCGGCGCGTGTGGCTGGGAGCGCGAGCGACCTCATCGATGCGGTGGCTGCCTATATGCGCGATC
>CAJWMX010000519.1 GCA_913043805.1 uncultured Acidobacteriota bacterium
CCCGGAAACCCTTCCTGGAGCCCACTGGCCACTTCCTGGTAGATCGAAATGTCGCCGGCCGCCCCGGGCTGAATCGCGTAGACAGGCCGGAGCGCGCCCCCCGGGTACCCCGAGCTGATGTAGACGAGCCCATGGCTAGTGAACGGGCTGGGCGTCGACAGCAGCGACATGCCGCTCAACTCCCAGAGCAGCCCACCGTCCAGGTCATACGAGCGGACCTTTCCGGTCGCCGACGTAACGATCTCGGTACGAAGGCGGTTCTCCCACACCAGCGGCGTCGACCACGTGTGCCCGGGCTCGTCCCGGGGAACGGTCCAGACATCCTGACCCGTCTCGGCATCGAGGGCGGCCAGAAACGACTGCTCGGTGTTGTCGTTGAGCACATACAGTCGACCGTCGTGCAGCGCGGGGGATGAGGCGGTGGCCATCGCCTGCATCGTGTTGAAGGTACCCAGGTCCCGCCGCCACAATTCCTGCCCTTCGAAGTCGAACGCGGCGACAAGCCCGATGGCGCCGAAATAGACATAGACCCGTTCGCCGTCGGTGACCGGAGTTTCCGAGGCGTAGCTGTTCTTCAGATGTCGCGTAATCTCGGGCACCTGGCGGTGAATCTCACGCTGCCAGCGCACCTCACCGGTCTCGAAGTCGATGTCATACAGGAGCCACCGGTGCTCGGCGCTCGCCGGCACCGAGCCATTGTGCTCGCCCGGATCGTAGAGACCCGGAATGGGCTGCACCTCGTCGTCGTCGGCGGCGCTGGTGGCCGTCACCACGAAGATGTGATCGTCCCAGACAATCGGCGACGCCCAGCTCAACCCCGGAATGTCGATCTTCCAGGCGATGTTCTCCGTCTCGCTCCAGCGATCAGGCAGCGCGGGATCGTCCGGCACCTGACCGGTACCGGTCCCGCGAAACTGCGGCCACTGCTGCGCGCCGGCCACCGAGACCGCGCCGATGAGTAGGACACTGGCGAGCGTCGGGGTTCCCCACTGCATTCCCAACTCCTTGTAGACCGATCGAAGGCATCCTACCCCGGAGAGGGCGCCCTCCGGCGTGGAAAAACCGTCGCGCCTCCGACTACACTTACGCAATCGTGATCATGCTGTCCTCGCGGGCGAGAATGGCCCGTCGGCTCGCCGTCGTCGTGGCCGTGTGGTGGCTGGGCTCGAGTGCGGGTCTCCCCCCCTCGGTCCACGCCCAGGTCCCGGAGCCCGAGGCGCAAGCGGTCGTGGACCAGACCTGTCGTCGCTGTCACAACGACCAAGCGCGCTACGGCAACCTCTCGCTGGACGGGTTCGAGGTATCGGCCGCCGCCGAGCGGCCCGACGTTGCCGAGAGCATGGTCCGGAAACTACGGGCCGGCCTGATGCCTCCAGCCGGCACCACTCGACCGGACGAATCCGCCCTAGTCGGCCTCGCCGCCGCCCTGGAGCGGCATCTCGATGAGACCGCCGCGGCAGCCCCCAACCCTGGCCGCCGCAGCTTTCAGCGTCTGAATCGGGCCGAGTATCAGCGTGCGGTGCGCGATCTGCTGGCGCTCGACATCGATGCCGGCGCTTACCTCCCGCCCGATACCAAGAGCGCGAACTTCGACAACATCGCAGACACCCAGCTGCTCTCGCCGACGTTGATGAACGGCTACCTGCGGGCCGCCGGCGACATCAGCCGGCTGGCGGTCGGCGACGCCGCCGCGGGCCCGAACGAGAGCACCTACAAGGTCACCCGCTGGGTCTCACAGCGCGAGCAGGTCGAAGGCGCGCCGTACGGATCTCGGGGCGGCCTCTCGATCGTGCATACCTTCCCGTCCGACGCCGACTACGTGTTCCGGGTGTCGTTCCACCACGAGACGACGGGGGAACTGTTCGGGAGCGCGCGAGCGGCGCTCCACACGGCCGATCGCCCCGAGCAGCTGGAAATCTCAGTGGACGGCGAACGGGTCGCCCTGCTCGACATCGACCGCTGGATGCACGTCTCGGACCCGAACGGCGTAAACCTCTGGACCCCGCCGGTCCGGATCTCGGCCGGTCCGCATCAGGTCTCGGCGGTGTTCGTCCGCCAGTTCGACGGCCCCGTGCAGGACCTGATCTCGCCGCACGAGTGGTCGTTGGCCAGTACGAGCATCGCCAACGCGTATGGCTTCACGAGCCTCCCGCATCTGCGCGACCTCGCCATCCGTGGCCCCATCGCCCCCGTGGGCGTCTCTGACACGCCAAGCCGGACTCGGATTTTCAGCTGCCGACCGGCGACGCCATCCGACGCCCCCGAGTGCGCGCGCAGCATCCTCGCTGATCTTGGCCGGGTCGCCTACCGTCGGCTCCTGACGGACGCGGATCTCGCCCCGCTCCTCGGTCTGTATGAGCGGGGGACCAGCGACGGCGGCTTCGAGGGCGGGATCCGGATGGCGCTCGAAGGCCTCCTCGCGAGTCCGCAGTTCGTCTTCCGGTTCGAGGAACCGCCGGTCGATCTGGCTCCCTCGGCGCAGTTCGCGCTGAGCGACCATGACCTCGCCTCCCGACTCAGCTTCTTCCTGTGGGCCAGCGGCCCCGACGACGCGCTCCTCGATCGCGCTCGCGAGGGTCAGCTGTCACAGCCCGAGGTCCTCGAGTCGGAGGTGCGTCGGATGCTGGTCGACCCGCGCGCCGACGCGCTCGCGACCCGATTCGCCGCCCAGTGGCTGCGGCTGCCCGACCTGGACGAGCTGCACCCGGACGTGCGTGTCTACCCGGACTTCGACGAGCAACTCAAGCGGGCGATGCGGCAGGAAACCGAGCAACTCTTCGAGCACGTCGTCCGCGAGGACCGCCCCGTGCTCGAGCTCCTGACCGCCGACTACACGTTTGCCGACGAGCGCCTCGCCCGCCA
>CAJWMX010000520.1 GCA_913043805.1 uncultured Acidobacteriota bacterium
TGTCTGCGATCGACATGGCCTGCTGGGACATCGTCGGAAAAGCCACTGGCCAGCCCATCTACAACCTGCTGGGCGGGCAGTTTCACGAGCGGCTCAAGGCCTACGCCTATCTGGACATGGCCGGCGTATGGGAGAACCCGGAGCTGGCGGGCGAGCGCGCCCAGGAGCTGATCGAGCGTGGAATGGTGGTCTGCAAGTTCGACCCGTTCGACCCGATCACAGGCGGTCCCAGGGACTACTCGCTGAAGACGATCAATCGCGTCGGCCGCATCTTCCGGGCGATGCGTGACGCGGTTGGCGACGAACTGGAGATCGGCATCGGCGCCCACGGCCAGTTCACCACGTCTGGCGCCATCCGCATCGCGAGCATCCTCGAGGAGTACAACCCCTACTTCTTCGAGGAGCCGGTCTACCCGGAGAACGTGGACGAGATGGCGCGGGTGGCACGGATGACCAGCATCCCGATCGCCTCCGGCGAGCGGCTGGTCACCAAGTTCGAGTTCGCGGAGCTGCTGAACAAGCAGGCGGCGAACATCATCCAGCTGGACGTGGGTCAGTGTGGCGGCATCACCGAGGCGAAGAAGATCGCCAGCATGTGCGAGGCCTACTATGCGGTCATCGCGCCGCACATGTACTGCGGACCGGTCGCGGCCTCGGCGGCAGTACAGCTCGATACGTGCTCACCGAACTTCCTGGTACAGGAGTTCAACACCAACGATCTGCACTCGGAGATCTTCACCAACCCGATCACGATCGAGAACGGGTTCATCACCCCACCGAGCGGCCCGGGGCTGGGCATCGAGCTCGACGAGGCCGTCGTCCGCCGCCAGCTGTCGGACTAGGCGGGCACTCTGCTGACCACCCCCGCGTCGCCGTCGACGCGGAGGTGGTCGTCATCCTTGATCAGCCGCATCGCGTCTTCCACGTTCACGACGGCCGGGAGTCCGAACTCGCGGGCCACCACGGCGCCGTGTGACAGGTAGCCGCCGGTCTCCATCACCACCGCCGACGCGCGGAGAAACAGCGGCGTCCAGCCCGGATCGGTGGACGGCGCCACCAGCACATCGCCCCGCTTGAGCCGACCACCATCGTGCGGCGTTTCGATGACGCGCGCCCGTCCCGCGGCCACACCGGGCGCCGCGGCAAGTCCGCTCCAGGTCGCGTCCGCGGCGGCCTCCGGCACGGGTGTGGAGGCGGGCGCTTCGGCCTCGTCACCGACGATGACACCCGGCAGGCGCATCTCCTGCTCCGCCGCGATTCGCCTGGCGCGATCCTCGGCCAACGCCCTCGCACCGGCCCCGTCCCAGCTCCCCGCGAGATAGGCGTCGATGTCGACCATCGCCAGATGGAACACGTCGTCAGGCGTGGCCAGGTGGCCGTCCGCCTGGAGCCGGTGACCGACCTCGAGACAGACTTGGCGCACCATCGCCACGGCCGCCGCCGTGCCCGACTTGGCGTTCTCGCGAAGCCCGGCGCCGATGCGGGCTCGATTGAGTAGCCAGCGGATCATGGGGCGCACATAGAACGGCACCTCGGCGAGACCCTCCTCTGCGTGTCGACGCACCTCGGCGGCATGGTCTCGCTGGTTCGACGACTCCGCCTCGTCCAGATGAAAGCGAATCTGCTCCAGCAGGTAGCCCGGCGCTTCCGACCAGCGCGGGCTGGCGAACTCCATCTCGAAGACGGCGCGATGGCCGAAGTCTTCGAGATAGCGTTCCATCCCCGCCCGAAACGGCGAGGTGTCAGGGAGCGCTCTCCAGGCGAACTGATCATCGGCCGAGAGGGCGGCCTCGGCCTCGGGATCGTCGGTCGCCAGCCGGCCCAACTCCTGGATGCGGTGCCCTTGCTCGGCGCTGGCCACGTCGCCCGACGCCGCGAGCAGTCGGCCGACGAGGGGGGTGCCCCGATCTCCGGTCGTCAGTGCGAGCAGGTCCTGGATCCCCTTGATCCACCCGCCGTAGTAGGAGGCCGCGACCTGGAGCACGGGCTGGTAGTCGAGTCCCAGATCGAACACGCGCACCAGGTGCTGCCGCAACGACTCCTGGTCCAGCGCCGACAGGTCGCGTGCGCGCGCCTGGCGGGCCTCGTGGATCATCGCGTTGATGCGCGCCGGCGTCCACCCTTCGAAACGCATGAAGTGGTTGAGGAGCTTGAACCGTCGGCTGACCCGGGCGAGTCCTCCGCGCCCCCGCATCGGATTGCCCGGCGGCACCGTGATCTCGGACTGGAACCCGCCCATGGTGCGGTTGACCTCGGCGGGCGAAATGCCGAACGCGTCCCACAGGCACCACTGCAAGGCGTCGAGATCGAAGTAGGGTCGGCCTGCGAAGCGGCGCATGACTTCCATACCCGGCGGAAGCGGATACCCGACCACGTCGGTCGCGGCGTAGACGATAGCCTGGGCGCTGGCATCGACGAATGACCAGGTCATGGTCGTCAGGGGGCGCGGGAAGGAATCCCGGACGTTCGCGTTCGACCAGGTCACCGCCCCGGTCGGTACGCCGGAGAACGTCCAGCGGGGCACCCGAGTGACCGGCCGCGCCTGGAGCATCCAGAAGCGAGAGCCGTCCCAGGCCCACTCGACGTCGTATGGGTGGTCTCCGTCGCCGAGCGCCCAGTGGACCCGCGCGACCAGCCGGCCCAGCTGCTCGACTCGGCCGGCGTCGAGCACGGCAGGTTCGCCGGTGCGATCGGTGCGCTCGAGCGCCACGTCTTGCCCCTCGCGACGCACCGCATACTGCTGTGGGTTCACCTCCCCGCTCACCACCGAGTCACCCAGGCCAGCCGCCAGATTGATCGTGATGACGCCCCGCTCGCCGCTGACGGGGTCGCTCGAAAAGGCCACC
>CAJWMX010000521.1 GCA_913043805.1 uncultured Acidobacteriota bacterium
TTCAAGTCATCGAAGCTGGGCTGATCGAGGCTTGCCACGGCATCGTCGAGACATCCGACCACATCGGCGGCGCTCAACACGACCTCGGTGTGGTCCGTCCCCAACGCCTGAGCCGTCTCGCGCGCCGCCCTCAGCTCGTTCAGACGGGCTGGGCCATCTCCAAACCCGACCGAGAAGGTCCGCACCTCCTCGCCCGCTGTACGCCGCATCAGGGCAACGACCGACGCAGAATCGACGCCGCCGCTGAGGAACGCGCCTACCGGCACGTCGCTGAGCCGATGTAGTCGAATGCTCTCCTCGAGCAGGCCTCGGAGCTGTCTCGGCCGATCGGCGGGAGCGCACCGGGTATGGCCGGGGGGCGGGAGCGACCACCAGCGACGGGTCGAGATCCGCCCGTCGGCCACCCGAGCCAGGTGCCCCGGCTGCAAGGCGCGCACGCCTTGCAGGATGGTCCGAGGAGGCGGCACATAGCCGAACGACAGATACTGATCGAGCGCGGCCGGATCGAGCGCGCCATCGACCAACCTCGACGCGAGCAGAGCGCGCAACTCTGACGCGAAAACGACACCGTCGGGGAGACTGGCGTAGTAGAGCGGCTTGATCCCGAGCCGGTCGCGGGCCAGCAGCGCCTCACGGGTGCGGGTATCCCAGATAGCGAGCCCGAACATCCCGCGCAGATGGGTCAGACACTCCTCACCATGGTCCTCGTAGAGGTGCACCACGGTTTCGCTGTCGGTGTCGGAGCGGAAGCGATGCCCCGCGGCGATCGCCTCTCGTCGCAGCGACTGATAGTTGTAGGCCTCGCCATTGAACACGAGCCAGACGGATTCAGCCTCGTTCGGCATCGGCTGGTGACCGCGCTCGCTCAGGTCGATGATCGAGAGCCGTCGCATCCCCAACGTCGCGCCGGGGAAGTCCGCAACCCCGCCGTCGTCCGGCCCCCGATGCACCATCGCGTCGCACATCCGCTCCACGGCGGCGCGCCGCTCGGCTGGATCGAGCGCCTCGGACACGACACCGGAGATGCCACACACGATACGTCAGACCGGCGCGAGCTCGTAGCGCTGCTGAGTCGGCAGCGGCGCACGCGCTTCGCAGATGAGCGTCCAGCACGGCGTGGCATCGCCGTAGCGCCCGGCGTACCATCCGGCCGGCCTTGGCTCCGTCTGCCCACGCGCCAGCCGACATCCGGCCACGTCCGGCAGGCGCAGGCGGAGCCGGGCGCCGTCGGGAAGCTGACACGACGCGACGGTCGGCTCGTCGAGTGAGACCGTGACGGCCGGGTGAAAGTGAAAGAAGGTCTCGATCGTCCGGCGCCCGCGCCCCGCAATCGAGTCGGTGACCTGACAGCGCTCACCGTCGAGCACCACCTCGCGGGCGTGCGATACCCCGTCGCCCAGCCGCCCGAACCCGTCGTGAGCCAGGTGCAACCGGGCGCTCCCCTCGGACGAAAGCAGCTCCACGCGAGGAGGTCGGTCGTAATAGGCACGCCCGAGGAGAGGCAGGACACCATTGAGGCCGTGAGCCAGACAGGGTTCATGGCCATCGATCGACACCGCGTTGTGACTGCGCACGCTGCGGCCATAGTCACCGAGCGGCGACGGCCGGTAGGTCGAGCGCCCACCATCCACGAGGAGCGGCATCTTCCGCCAATCGAGCACGAAGCTCCCGAGGTCGGCGTGCGCGTGCGACCAGGCCGGCACGTGCCCCAGTGGATTCACGAAAGCGGCGCAGTGCCAGTCGCCCTCGCTGGCGCGGTAGTAGCCCGCTTCTGCCGCGCGCGAAGACGTGGCGGCTCCTCCGTCGAGAAGTTCCTCCAGTCCGTCGAGGAGCCCGCGCCACTGTGGCTCGGGAACCGAGTCCTCCAGCGCTCCTTCATCGGCCACCCGCGCGAGCCCGGACAGGAAGACTGGCTCGAAATCCGGTGACACGTCGCCAAAAAGACGTGGTCCGCCAGGCGCGTCGAAGAACCGCGCCGCCTTCGCCATGTCGTCGACATACCCCTTCAGCCGGTCGGCCCACTCGTCGTCTCCGACGGTCCGGGCCAACGTCCACAGCTCCGCGAACGTGCGACAGAGCAGGAGGTGATAGTGACTCGAGCCCTCCCGAAGAAAACCGGCCACGAACATGTGCGAGGCACCGTAGTCGACCAGGTGGCGTCCAAGGCCTCGCAGCGCCGGTTCCTGCGAGACGACGCCGGCGTGATACAGCGCCCGGCCGTCATTGAGCAGGTGGTTGTTGGTGGACTCTCCCCTGAACTCGAGCCTGTCGCGCAGGAAACGGGCGTGGCCACCGATCGCCTCCACCAGAGCGGCCTCGATCGACGCGTCCTCGGTGGCGGCAAGGAGGTAGCACCAGTAGACGATGCGTTCGGCAACCGAGTAGCTGTCCCAGCCTGGCGCCCCCTCGTCCGGACGGTGGTCGCGTTGCCAGACGAGGGCCAACTCGGCCAACCGTGGTACCGCTCGCCGGCCGTGACTCGCCAGGACCGGCAAGACCCACCCGAAGCGATGGGCGGCGAACCGGTCCTCCGGATCGGAGAACACGCCGGTCCACGGTGGTCCCTCCGCCAGCGCCCATTCGCGGGTGGCCAGCGGGAGCGCCGACACCGTCTCGTTCCCTCCCGGTGGGGTACGGAGCGGGAGGCGGCCCTCCTTCCCGACCCTCAGCGCGGAGGCAGTCTGCGGAGGAGGCCAAGCCAAGGCGCGGGGGGGGCTGCCGGCTCCGGGTCGGCTGAACAGCAGGCCGTCGACGAGCGCCGAGAAGGCGACGGTGGGATGCCGCAGGGCGAAGCGGGAGTAGGGCAGGAGCTCTCGACGCTGACCCGGCGTCGCGACTCTTCTGA